>WRGV01000039.1 GCA_009787035.1 Propionibacteriaceae bacterium
CCCGCCCGCCGCGGCCGTCTGGGTTGCCCTGCTTGGCTACGCGACCTGCCGCGCGACGTGGTGGGCGGGGCACATCCGTCCGCGCGGCCGCGTGTCGGTGCGCGCGCTGGGCCGGGCCGGGGCCCGGGACGTCGCGGTGCTGGTCGTCGTGGCCGCGGTCGCCGCGCTGGCCTGGTGGCTGGGCGGTCTCGGCTGGACGCCCGTGGGCGCGGACGTGGCGCTGGTCGTCGGGACGGCCGCGGTGGTCGGCCTGGGCGTGGCCGTGGCAGCGCTGCTGCGCCGCGCGTCCTGACGTCCGTCCGGCGCGCCGCAGACGGACCATGCGAAGATCAGTGTTTCCTCATGCTTGCCCCAGGCTGAGGGCGGCGTAGGAGTGGGGGTCGCCGGCGCCTGGGGCGGGCGACCAGTACTGCAGGTAGGCGCCGGACAGGTCGGTGGAATTCACGTCGAAGGCGGCGTCGAAGGTGGCCGACGCGCCGGGCCTGACCGTGATGGTGAAGCTCGAGGCTCCGAGCATGACGGGGTATGCGGTCTTGTCGAGCCAAACCGTGGTTGCGGCATCGGCGCAGACGCGTTGGGCGCGGTTGGTGATCAGTTGCATGTCCCAGGGGCCGGTGGTGACGCCCGCGGCGAGCGTGCCGGTGTAGCGGACTGTGAGCCGGACGTCGAGATAGGTGCCGTTCCCGGGCAGGTAGCTTCCGATCGCGGTCTGTCGGCTGACGGAGACGACCTGGACCGTGAGGTCGGTCGGGTTCGCAGTCTGGCCGACAGCGACGGCGGCGGGGTTGGGGAACTGCGGCGCGGGAGCACCGGATGCCGGGCTGTAGTACGGGGTGATGCACGAGGAGGCGGTGAGGGGATCGGGGGCCTGCTTCGTTGGATCTGTGTGCGTCAACATCAGGTACATGCCAGTCGCCAGGGCCGCGAGGATCACGAAGCCCACCATTTCGAATACGATGAGTTGTACGCGCATATTCATTGCCCCCATGTGCCTTCTAGGCCGCGAATCCCGGTTGGGGCCACGGTTCACCGCAAGACGACTCGATCTGTGCCGGAGAGAACGACAAAGCCAGAAGGAAGGCGACGAGCCCCGCGAGAGCACTCACAGCGGCGACGATGGCGCCCGCAACGCCGGTGAAGATGGCGACAACGAGGCCAGCAAGGAGTCCGCACAGGCTGATCCCCGTGGTGAGGAGCTGGTCCAGGTAGCTGTCGATCTTGTCGGCCTCCTGGTCCAGCGCGGTTGCCAGCGCGGTGGCCCAGCTCTGGGCGTCCTCGAAGTATCCCTTCAGCAGCGCGAACTGATTGCTGTAGCTGTCGTTGGCGCCCTGCGAGCCGGGATCTGTGGTGTTCTGGTAGTCCGACCAGACGTCTGGCCGCCCCTCGGCTGTGAGGTTCTGCTGCGTGACGGTGTTGTCGGCCATGTTCTGCAGGCCGCTGGCAAGTGCGCGGTACTGGGCGGCCGCGGCCGACAGGTGCTCCGGGTATCCGGCGGCGTTGAGCAGTCCCTGCAGCTGGTCAACGAGCTTGTGCGCGTCGAAGATCAATACGTGTGACAGCAGTGAGGTGGAATGCTTGTTCAGCCAGTTCAGTGACTTCGTGCATCCGTCCAGCACCTTCTGGAGGTCTTCCCGGGTGGACATGTCGCTCCTAGCTGATCCCGTACTTGATCATGAGGCTCCGCACCTGGTCATCGGTGTCGTTGTACGCGTAGATGCTCGCCCACAGGGCCTTGTTGAAGGCCTCCAGTGCGGCACAGCCACCGGTGCCGCCAGCGTCGGTGGGCGCCCACGAATCGTTCAGCCAAAGCCCCCCGACGAGGAACTCTCCGAGCGCCGCGAAGGCTTGCCCATATTGGTTGCCGAAGGCCTCATGCCCTGAGGTGGCGTACCCGCTGTCCAGCCAGGTCAGCTCCGGCCTGTTCTGTGTCCACAGGGCGAACAGCTGCTGCGCCCAGTCGTCGAACGCCCACGCGTCGGCCATGAGGGCATCGGTGTCCACGATCTGATAGGCCATCAGCAATCAACTCCCACAACGCCGTACGACGGCTGCCGAAACGCCGCGTGGCTGGCCTGGATGACGTGTTGTTCGATCTCGGCGTCGGAGGCGAGCACCAGCCAGGAGCGGTTGTGGATCGTCACGTCCGTCAGCCGCTGGCCGTCGTACGAGACTTCCACTGCGCCGTCGGCGCTGGTGCCCATGCGCCCGTTCGACTGATACCCGAACGGTGGCGCGGCGACTGGGGATTGGTTCGCCCGCGCGATCGCGTCATCGGCCCATGCCACTGCGGTGTCGGCCTGCGCGGCCGCCGCGTCGGCGCGATCGTGACTCGACAGGCCGTCCGGAATCGGAGGGAGCACGGTGCGGGCCCGCCCGGCGGCGGCGTGGAAAGCTTCGGCGAGTCGGTTCATGGGCAGCTGTTCCCGGCTGCCCGGCCGGAACCGCACTGCCGTGACGAGCCCCGACAGGTCACACTCGATCGTGAGGGGGGCATCGTCGGCCTCGGGTGTCGGCGTGCCGCGCTGCTGGTATTCGGCGAGCGCCTGCTCGATGTGCGCCTGGATCTCGCGCAAGGCCGTGCGTGTGTCATCCATCGAGGGGACTGGCCCCATGGGCATGCTCATGACACCGTCCAGATCTGCTGGATCTTCGTGGACACGCTGGCGTAGGCCGCAGATGCGTCTTGGAGGAACTGGCCCGCCTGGCCCAGTTGGGTAACCATCAAGGGACTGGCCGCCGAGTGCCAGGCCTGATGCGACGCGGCGAAGGACGAGGACGCGTCGCCTGACCAGTCCTGCTGGGTCAGCTGTTGCACGGCGGCCAGGTAGTCGGACAGCGTCTGGTCGTTGCTGGCGGCCAGCTGCGTGAGGTGGGTGCCGATGGCGTTCAGGTCGTCGGTGTCCACCGTCCATGCGGCCACGGTGCGCCTCCCTCCGGCGGCGTTCGGTGCCGTCCGGGTATCAGTATAGATCGCATGGCGGCGCGACGATGCAAGGTTTATGCAATGAGATGAATGTTTCCCGGTACGCGAAACGGGGGCCGTCACGATGGACGACCCCCGCTCCGGGTTGGGTTCGGATGGGCGCCTACGCGGTGGGCAGCGCCGCCACGATGGCCTGGACGGTCGCCTTGGCGTCGCCGAAGCACATGGACGTGTTCTCCTTGAAGAACAGCGGGTTCTGCACGCCGGCGTAGCCCGCGTTCATCGACCGCTTGAACACGACGCAGTTCTTGGCCTCCCACACGTGGCAGACCGGCATGCCCGAGATGGGCGTGCCGGGTTCCATGGCGGCGGGGTTGACGGTGTCGTTGGCGCCGATGACGAGGACGACGTCGGTGTTCTTGAAGTCGTCGTTGATCTCGTCCATCTCCATGACGATGTCGTACGGCACCTTGGCCTCGGCCAGCAGCACGTTCATGTGCCCGGGCAGGCGTCCGGCGACCGGGTGGATGGCGAACCGCACGTCCACGCCGTGCGCGCGCAGCCGGCTGGTGAGGTCGGCGACCGCGCCCTGGGCCTGCGCCACGGCCATGCCGTAGCCGGGCGTGATGATGACGGACGACGCGTCCCACAGCTCCTGCGCGACCTGGTCGGGCTTGATCTCGTGGATCTCGCCCTGCTCGACCGCCGCGCCGCCGGTGCTGGTCTCGGCGCCGAAGCCACCGAGGATGACGGAGACGAACGAGCGGTTCATCGCCTTGCACATGATGTAGCTCAGGATCGCGCCGGACGCGCCGACCAGGCAGCCGGTGACGACGAGCACGTCCACGCCCAGCATGAAGCCGGCGAAGGCCGCGGCCCAGCCGGAGTAGCTGTTCAGCATCGAGACGACGACCGGCATGTCGGCGCCGCCGATGGCGAACACCAGGTGCAGGCCGAGCAGCAGCGCGAGCACCGTCATGACGATCAGCGGGATCAGCGCGCCGGGCGTCAGGCCGTGCGCGTGCTTGGCCGCGATGACGAACCAGAAGCCGAAGCCGATGGTGACCACGATGATGAACAGGTTGATCCAGTTGCGGCCCGGGATCATGAGCGGCTTGGACGGCATCTTCTCGGCGAGCTTGCCCCAGGCGACGATCGATCCGGTGAAGGTGATCGCGCCGACGAAGATGCCGATGTACACCTCCACCAGGTGCGCCACCGGGTTGGCCATGGCGGTTTCGGACGCCTCGAAGAACGAGTTGAACCCGACGAGCACGGCGGCCAGGCCGACGAAGCTGTGCAGCTGGGCGACCAGCTGCGGCATGCCCGTCATCTGCACCTTGATGGCCTTGTAGATGCCGATGCCGCCGCCGATGACGATGGCGGCGAGCAGGAAGACGACGGCGATCCAGTCGGCGCCGGGACGTCCGGTGCCCGGATCGCCCTTGGCCAGGCTGATGATCGTGGCGATCAGGGCCAGGGCCATGCCGAGCACGCCGAACGCGTTGCCGCGCTTGGCGGTCTCGTGCTGCGACAGCCCGGCCAGGGCCAGGATGAACAGCAGGCCCGAGACGACGTAGGTGGCTTGCACCAGTTGCGTGATTTCCATACCGGCCTCACCCTCTCTTGAACATGGAGAGCATCCGGTTGGTCACCGTGAACCCGCCGAAGATGTTGATGGATGCGATCAGCGTGGCCGCGAACGCGATGATCCGGACGGCCCAGCTCAGCGGCGTCGACTCCAGGTGCAGGCCGACCAGCTGCAGCATCGCGCCCACCAAGATGATGCCCGAGATCGCGTTGGTCTCGCTCATCAGCGGCGTGTGCAGCGCGTGGTTGACGTTCCAGACGACGTAGTAGCCGACCACGACGGCCAGCACGAACACGCCCATCAGGTTGAGGAACGATGCGGGTGCGAACGTCAGCAGCACGATCAGCACGACCGCGGCGACCGCGACGATGCCGAACATCTTGCGCCAGTCGGCCGGCGCCTTGGGCTCGGCCTTGACCGGAGCCGGGGCCGGCTTGGCCGCGGCCGGGGCGGCCGAGACCTTCACGGGCGGCGGCGGGAAGGTCGCCTCGCCGTCGCGGCAGATGGTCGACGTGCGGACGACCTCGTCCTCGAAGTCGATGACCAGCTGGCCGTCCTTCTCGGGCGTCATCAGCTTGAGCAGGTTGACCAGGTTGGTGCCGTACAGCTGGCTCGACTGGCCGGGCAGCCGGCTGGCCAGGTCGGTGTAGCCGATGATGGTCACCCCGCCGTCGGTCATGTAGCTCAGGCCGGGCTTGGTCAGCTCGCAGTTGCCGCCGCCGGTGGCGGCCAGGTCGACGATCACCGAGCCGGGCGTCATCGTGGCGACCATGTCGGCGGTGATCAGCCGCGGCGACGGCTTGCCGGGGATCGCGGCCGTCGTGATGATGATGTCGGCGAGCTTGGCCTGCTCGGCGTACATGATCGCGGCCCGCTTGTTGAAGTCGTCGCTCGTCTCCTTGGCGTAGCCGTCGGACGAGACGCCCTGGGCGGTCTCGCCGGCGTCCACGAACACGAAGCTCGCGCCCATCGACTCGACCTGCTCGGCGGTTTCCGGACGGACGTCCGTGGCCCGCACGACCGCGCCCAGGCTGTTGGCGGCGCCGATCGCGGCCAGGCCGGCCACGCCCGTCCCGATGACGAACACGTTGGCGGGTGGCACCTTGCCGGCGGCGGTGACCTGGCCGCCGAAGAACCGTCCGAACGCGTGCAGCGCCTCGACGACGGCCCGGTAGCCGGAGATGTTGGCCATGGAGCTGAGCGCGTCCATGGACTGGGCGCGGCTGATGCGCGGCACCATGTCCATCGACAGGGCGGTGATGCCCGCCTTGGCCATCGTGGCCACCACGTCGGGGTTCTGCCGCGGCGCCAGGAAGCTGACGAGCGTGGCCCCGCGCCGCATCAGGGCGAGCTGGGCGTGTGTCGGTTCGTTGACTGTGAGGACGAGGTCGGCGCCCCACACCGTCGCTTCATCGCCGATGCTGGCCCCTGCCTGGACGTACGCGGCGTCGGGGAAGTCGGCGCGGATGCCCGCACCCTTCTCCACAGACACGTCGTACCCCAGCTTGATCAGCTGCGGGATGGTTTTCGGTGTGGCGGCAACCCGATTCTCACCCTTGAGGGTCTCTCGTGGGATGCCTATTCTCATAGGCTGTACACTACGGCACCCGGCAAGGCTTCGCACGGCGGTGGGGGCGGTGTCCCGCGCGCTGGCGGCGTGTTCTGCGTTGTGGGTGCGCATGGGTGCCGACGGCGTGCGTCCGGACGGTCGGCGGGGTGGCGCGTTCGGCGTCGCTCCGCCTGGACGTGCGGGTTGGGCGCCTTCGCGCACCGCGAGTTGGCTATAAGTCTGGCTATGTTGACGTTGACGCTCAGCGAGACGAAGAATCGCCTGTCGGCGGTCATCGACGAGGTGCAGACCCGCCAGGAACGTGTGGAGATCACCCGGAACGGGCATCCCGCCGCATACCTGGTGTCGGCGGAACAGATGCGCGAGCTGGAGGACACCGCGTTCTGGCTCGCCCAGCCCGGCATTCTGGACGCTGTCGCGCAGGCCGAGCAGGATCTGGCCGCCGGCAGGACGTACACCCAGGCCGAGGTTGCCGCCTGGGTGGCGGCTGGCATGCCGGATGAGGACGAGTGATGCCGTCCTCGGACCCGTGGTGCGTGATCTGGACCAAGAGCGCGCGCCGGTCGTTGGCGCACGTGCCGCCGCGCATCGTCCCCGCC
Organism: Propionibacteriaceae bacterium; assembly: GCA_009787035.1. GTDB lineage: Bacteria > Actinomycetota > Actinomycetes > Propionibacteriales > Propionibacteriaceae > WRGV01. The sequence continues at coordinate 6,684 of WRGV01000039.1, forward strand.
GTGCTGAGCTTCGCGCAGGAGCGACTTGCGGACAATCCGTGGCGCATGACGCACCGGCTGGACGCTCCGCTGGACGGCCTGCGGTCGGGAAGTGTCGGCTCGTACCGTGTTCTGGTGAAGCTCGATGATGCCGCCCGTACCGTCAGCATCATTCGGGTCGCCTACCATGCGAACGTGTCCCGGCCGTCCTGAGTGGTGTCTGACATCCAGCCGAGGTTTTCCGCGCCATCTTCTCGCTCCAGCGGCCGCCGTGGGCGAAGCCGGACTGCACAATCTGGAACTGCACCGATGAGACTGTGCTGTCGTCGCCTCGGCCGGCCCGCATCTGGGTGCTCGCAAGGACATGGCACGACGCCACGCTCGTGGCAGTCCCGCTCGTGGGCATATCGGTCATGGCCGTGCGATCCTTCTGGTCTGGATCCCCCGACCGAGCGCGCGATCAGGATGGTTGCCCACAGGTACCCACGATGGACGATGCCACCGCGAGGGGTCACAGATGCAGGTGAGGGGTGAGACCGCTCCTGCTCACGCAGCGCGCAGATGAGTCGCCGATGCGCATCACCTGCGAACCACCCTGGTCCCCACGCGAAGCAGACGGCCTAGCCCATACGGTGCTCGCGTCCCACCATGAGAATCAACCCTGAGTGAACAGAAGTCCGTGTGGACGCGTCACGGGCATCGCCGCTTGTCGTCCTCACTTTCGTGCCGCCAAAGCCCCGCGCAGGTAGTCGACGATGCCGCCGGGGTTCTGGATGCGCACGATGGCGTACGCCAGCCCCGGGGTGATGTGGCGGGTGGAATAGACGAAATACTCGGGCACCCATTCCGGCGCGTACTTGCGCTTGGCCGCCCGCAGGTCCTTGAAGCCGAAGAACGCGTTGCCGCGCTCGTAGATGAACGTCAGCAGCCGGGCGTCGATGGGGTCGGTGTCCGCGTCGTCCTCGACGTGCGCCAGCGACGCCAGGCCCAGGCTGGCCTGGGCGACGCCCTCGGCCTGGAACTGTGTGAACGCCTCGTGCGTGATCAGCTCGGTGGCCCCGGTCGGTGCTTCGGGCAGGCGCCGGGTCACATCGACCAGATACCCGTCCCGGTACGGCAGGAACACGTTGAACGCCACGATCTGGCCGTCCGCGTCGCTGGCGTAGAAGTAGCGCCGGTCCATCGGCTCCGAGAGGTTCACGCCGCCGACGGTGAACCCGAGCCGTCCGCTCTTCTTGCCGCGCAGCCAGGCCTGCGAGATGCGCCGCACGGCCTGCTCGATGCCCGGATTGCGGCCGTCGTTCGGACGGTACTCGTGCACCGTCAGCCCCTCCTTGCGGGCGCGGTTGATCTTGCCGCGCAGCTTCATGCGCGGGCCCCCGGCCAGCGTGTAGGCGGCCAGGTCGAAGCGGGCGTCCTCGCCGCACTTGACGTGGTGGTAGCCCAACCGGGCGTAGTCGTCCAGCAGCTGCGACGTCGCGCCGATGAACACGGCGTCGTACGAACCCGCCCGGCAGAACGCCTGGAACTGCGCCAGCAGGCGCACGACGTCCTCCGGTGCGCAGATCGGGTCGCCGTTGACCACGACGATCGAACCGACCACGCCGTACGCGATCACGCCGTCCACGTCCGCGCCGAAGAACAAGGTCTTGTCCCGTTCCAGCGTCAGGTAGGCGCTCGGGTTGCGCCCGTGCGCGAGCACGAGGGCGCGCGCCCGCTGACGCTCGGCCCGCGTGGCCGCGTGGCCGACCAGCGCCGTGCCCATCGCCAGCAGCACGAGCGCCGCGGCGCACACCCACACGAACCACAGCGTCACCCAGCCGACGCCCGAGGACGGACGGTCCAGGCCCACCAGCAGGCGCAGGGTGCGGACGATGCCGTCGGCCAGCGAGTCGGGACGGCCCAGCTCGGCGCGCAGGGCGAGGCGCTGCGCCACCGCGTTGGCGAACAGCGCGGCCAGTCCGATCACGGCCAGGCCGGTGATCTGCCAGCCCGGGCGCCGGCGCATCGGCCGGCGGAAGTCGGCGTGGCAGATCAGCAGCACGACCAGCGCATACACGCCGGCGATCACGATGATCATCTGGAGGAAGTGTTCATGGTGTCCCAGGTCGAGCACCAGGCAGACGACCAGCGTCAGCACGGTCAGCGTCCAGGCCGGGCGCGTGCGCCGGAACAGGTTGGCCGCGACGATCACCAGCAGCACCGAGGCCAGGCGCTGCACCGATCGGCTCATCTCGATGCTGCGGTACAGCACGTGATCGAGCCGCGGCAGCGGGAAGAACGATGCCGTCATGATCATGATCGCCACCGCGATCACGACGATGATCGCGCTGACCCGCGCGATCGTCCGCCAGGGAAGATCACGCCAGGCGAGGGTATCGGTCCGATGATCACGCATGGGCAGCTCCTTGCGCGGCCAGCAGCACCCGCGACTCTTTCATGTGGAAGGCGATGGGCACCTGGATCGCGGTCAGCACCACGAAGATCAGCATGGGTGCCAGCACCGAGCCGGTGTGCCGCACGACCCACTCGTACAAGAAGATGAACAGCGCCCCCGACACCTGGCCCATCAGGAACAGCAGCCCGAACGACGAGCCTTCGCCGACGGGGTAGGCCGTCTCGGCGCTGTGCTGGAAGACGATGGGCGCCAGGCCCATGATCGTCAACCCCGCCAGCCCGGTGATCACCGTGATCAACACCGCGCCGTGCGCGAACGTCAGCAGCAGGTAGAACACCGTCATCAGCACCATGCCGACGCTCAGCAGCGGCATGCGCCGGCGCATCCGGTCGGAGATCGCCGGCAGGATCACCGCCCCGGCGATGCCGGCCACCACGAAGACCGCGCCGGCCGCGTCCGCCTGCCCGGTGGACAGGCCGCGCGGGGTCAAAATGCCGTCCACCTCGGTCAGCAGCGTGTTGAACACGCCCAGCGAGATGAACATCAGCACCAGGATCTGCACGAACGCGCCGTTGCCCAGCAGGCCGATCATCGAGCGCAGGCTCACCTGTTCGCGCTCGGGCACCGGGCCCGGCGGCAGCGGCGGGTGCTCGCGCGTGAGAAGGATCGCCAGCAGCGCCGTGATCGCCGCGATCACGGCGTAGCACGTCAGCATCGCGTGCATGCCACCGCGGTTC
>WRGV01000040.1 GCA_009787035.1 Propionibacteriaceae bacterium
GCTGCTCGCCAACCGTCTGGGTGCGGCCGCCGCCGATCTGATCGATCAGGGCACGTTCGGCGTGCTCGTCGCCGCCCGCGGCGAAGAGGCCGTCCCGGTGCCGCTGGACCAGGTCGCCGGACGCATCAAGCAGGTGCCGCCCGACCACGAGTGGGTACGGACGGCGCGCAGCGTGGGCACGGGTCTGGGGGATTGACGCCTGCGGCTCCCCCGGCCACCAGCCGACTTGTCAGCTCGCCACAAACACGCTTGTCAGCCTGCCACCACGGGGGTTGTCAGGCGTCGATCATCTGCCCGTTGATGCCCTCGCAGGCCTGCTTGACGGCCTCCGACAAGGTCGGGTGTGCGTGGATGTTGCGGGCCACCTCGTCCGTCGTCAGGTCCCACAGCTGAGCCAGCGTCAGCTCGGGCAGCAGTTCGGTCACATCGGGCCCGATCAGGTGCGCGCCCAGGATCTCGCCATGCGCAGCATCGGCCACGATCTTGACGAACCCGGTCGGCTCCCCCAGCCCCACGGCCTTGCCGTTGGCCAGGAACGGGAACTTGTTGACGCGGATGTCCAGCCCCTGCTCGCGTGCCTGCGCCTCGGTCAGGCCGAACGACGCCACCTGCGGCTGGCAGTAGGTCGCATGCGGAATCATCCGGTAGTCGATCGGGATCGTGGGGCGCCCGGCGATGGTCTCGGCCGCGATCATCCCCTGTGCCGACGCCGTGTGTGCCAGCATCGCCTTGCCAGTGACATCACCAATCGCATACAATCCGGCCACGCTCGTCCGCATCGCCTCGTCCACCACGATCGCGCCGGACGCATCCAGTGCGACACCCAGGCCCTCCAGGCCGAAACCGGCGCTGCTGGGCGCGAAGCCGACGGCGACCAGCAGGGCGTCCGCCTGCCGAATGAAGCCCTCTCCCCCGCCGACGGGTTCCAGGTTGACGGTCACCAGGCCGTCCCGCTCGACCGATCCGCACACCTTTGTGCTTGTCAACACCTCAATTCCCAGTTTCGCATACCGTTTGGCGAGCTCGGCGCTCACCTCGGCGTCCTCGCCGGGCAGCATCCGGTCCAGATACTCCACGATGCACACCTGGACGCCGTAGCTGGCCAGCACGAACGCGAACTCCACGCCGATCGGGCCCGAGCCGGCGATCACGATCGAGGCGGGCAGCTGCTCGGACATGATCAGGTCACGGTAGGTCAGCACGCGCGGCCCGGGTTCGATCCCCCGCAGCATCTTGGGGGTCGCCCCGGTGGCGACGATCGCATGGTCGAACGTCAGCGTCTGCGGCTTCGGGCCGTCCACCGCCAGCGTGTGCGCATCGGTGAACGTGCCGCGGCCGTCCACCTGTTCGATGTGGTTCTTCTTCATCAGGTACCGCACGCCCCGCGCCATGCGGTCGGACACCGCGCGGCTGCGCGCATAGGCCTTGGCGTAATCCAGCGTGATCTGGCCGCCGATGCCGTAGTCATCGGCGTGGCGGGTCAGCAGGTCGGCCAGCTCGGCGTTGCGCAGCAGCGACTTGGTCGGAATGCACCCCACGTTGAGGCAGACACCGCCCCACCACTGCTGTTCAACGACGGCCGCGCTCAGCCCCAGCTGCGCCGCCCGGATCGCCGCCACATATCCCCCCGGCCCGGCCCCCAGCACCGCCACATCGACATGCGTATCCATGCGCTCCACTCTACGTGTCGGGACGGCCCCGACCGGGGCGCGCACCCCCGACCCGGGCCTGTGAAGGGTTTATAAGTGTTGCCCAACAATTCCCTGAACCGCCGCGTCCGAGTGTGTCGCTATCTCAAGCATGAGATAACCTCGAAGGCATGAGCGAGATGACGTCGCCGGCCAACATCGGACGGCTGATCCGGGTCGCACGCAAGCAGCGCGGGCTCACGCAGACGCAGCTGGCCGACGAGCTCGGCACAAGCCAAAGCGCCGTCCACCGCATCGAGTCGGGCCACCAGAACCTGTCGCTGGAGATGATCAACCGCATCGCCGAGGTGCTGGGCAGCCAGCTCATCGTGCCGTCCGCGGCCGGGACGCTCAACTACCGCATCGGCGGCAACACCACGCTGTCGGGCAGCATCGAGACCCGCTCGTCCAAGAACGCGGCCGTCGCACTGCTGTGTGCGAGCCTGCTCAACCACGGCCGCACCGAGCTGCGCGGCATCGCCCGCATCGCCGAGGTCGACCGCATCTGCGAGGTGCTGGACAGCATCGGCGTCGAGGTCACCTGGTCCGAAGATGGGACGAGCCTGTCGCTGCAGCGCCCGGCCAACCTCGACCTGTCCGGCCTCGACCTGGAGGCCGCGCGCAAGACCCGCAGCATCCTGATGTTCCTCGGGCCGCTGTCACGCCAGTACGCCGACTTCCAGATCCCGTACGCGGGCGGGTGCAACCTGGGCCAGCGCACCGTCGAGCCGCACCTGCAGGCGCTGCGCCACTTCGGCGTCAACGTCGTGGCGACCGAGGGGTTCTACCACGTCCAGGTCGAGCGCGACGACACGGCCCAGCGCCGGATCGTGCTGACCGAGCGCGGCGACACCGTCACCGAGAACACGCTGATGGCCGCGGCCCTGACGCCCGGCCTGACGGTCGTGCGCAACGCCAGCTCGAACTACATGGTGCAAGACGTCTGCTTCTTCCTGCAGGCTCTCGGCGTGCGCATCGACGGCGTCGGCACGACCACGCTGCGCATCGAGGGGCTCGACCACATCGACCAGGATGTGTCGTACACCATCTCCGAAGACCCCATCGAGTCGATGAGCCTGATCACCGCGGCCGTCGTCACCGGCTCACAGCTCACGATCACCCGCTGCCCCATCGAGTTCCTGGAGATCGAGCTGTCGGTGCTCGGGGAGTCGATGGGCCTGCGGTACTCGATGAGCCAGGAGTACATGTCGCACAACGGGCGCACGCGGCTGGTCGACCTGACCATCCACCCGTCGCAGCTGCGCGCCCCGCGCGACAAGATTCACCCCATGCCGTTCCCCGGCCTCAACATCGACAACCTGCCGTTCTTCGCCGTCATCGCGGCCTGCGCGACCGGTTCGACAACCATCCACGACTGGGTGTACGAGAACCGCACGATCCACCTGCTGCCGCTGGCCGACCTGGGCGCGGACGTCAAGCTGCTCGACCCGCACCGCCTGGTCGTCACCGGCCCCACGAATTGGCACGGCCGCGACATGACCGCTCCCCCGGCCCTGCGCCCGGCCGTGTGCCTGATGCTGGCCATGCTGGCCGGCGACACCGACTCGGTGCTGCGCGATGTCTACGTCATCACCCGCGGCTACGAGGACCTGCCGCACCGCCTCGGAGCCCTCGGCGCCAACGTGGTGCCCTTCTACGGTTAACGGCCCAGCTGCCAGTCGCTAATCTCGGGCAGATCCTCCAGGTTCTCGACGATGTACTCGGCATGCTTGGCCAGCATGTCCTGGCAGTACTGGTACAGCTCGTGCGAGCCCGCGGGCTTGACCCGTGCGTTGTTGATCGCGTCCATCACCAGGTGGAAGCGATCCACCTTGTTGCGCACGACCATGTCGAACGGCGTGGTCGTCGTGCCCTGCTCGATGAAGCCGCGGGCGCGGAAGCGGTCGGCGTTCGGACGCCCGTGCACCAGCTGGTGGATGGCCCCCGGGAAGCCGTGGAACGCGAACACCACGTCCACGTCATCGGTGAACATCTCGGTGAACGACTTCGCGCTCATGCCGTGCGGGTGGTCCTTCTGCCGGTACAGCGTCATCAGATCGACAACGTTCACCACGCGCACCTTGAGCGCCGGCAGGCGCTTCTTGAGCAGCTCGGCGGCCGCGACGGCCTCCATCGTCACCACGTCGCCCGCGCAGGCCAGCACGATGTCCGGCTTGCGGTGGCCTAGGCCGTCCGTCCCGGCCCACTCCCAGACGCCGTAGCCGCGCGTGCAGTGCTCGACCGCCTCGTCCATGCTCAACCACTGGGGTTGTGGCTGCTTGTCCTGCACGATCAGGTTGATGTAGTCGCGCGAGCGGAAGCAGTGGTCGGCCACCTCAACCAGGCAGTTGGCGTCCGGCGGCAGGTAGATGCGGCTCACGTTGCCGCGCATGTTCAGCACGACCTGCAGCAGCATCGGCGACTGGTGCGAGAAGCCGTTGTGGTCGTTGCGCCAGCACGTCGAGCTCAGCAAGATGTTGGTGCTGGGCACCTTGGCGCGCCACTCCAGGTGCGAGCCCTCCTCCAGCCACTTGGCCTGCTGCATCGTCATCGAGGCGCTGACCATCGCAAACGCCTCGTAGGTGGCGAACATGCCGTGCCGGCCGGTCAGCGTGTAGCCGTCGAGCCAGCCGTGGCAGTTGTGCTCGCTGAGCACCTCCATGACGCGCCCGTTCGCGCCGATCTGCACGTCGATCGCGTCCGTCGGCTCCTGGAACGCCCGGTCGGAGACGTCGAACACCGCGCCCAGCCGGTTCGAGTTGGTCTCGTCCGGGCAGAACAGCCGGAAGTTGGTGGGGTTGCGCCGGTAGATGTCGGCCAGGAACTCCCCCAGCTTGCGCGTCGACTCGATGCGCTCGGTGGCGCGGGTGTCGGGGGTCACCTCGACGCCGAAGTCGCGGAAGTCGGGCAGATCGAGGTCGACCGTCAGCAGGCCGCCGTTGGCGTGCGGGCTGGCGCTCATGCGCTTGGTACCAGCGGGGTTGTTGGAGCGCACGAGCGGGGTCGGCGTGCCGTCGGGGCCGAACAGCTCGTCGATGCGGTACGAGCGCATCCACTGCTCCAGCATCGCCAGGTGCGCCGGATTCTCCTTGACGCCGGCCAGCGGCACCTGGTGGGCGCGCCACGTGCCCTCGACGACCTCGCCGTCCACCAGCTTCGGGCCCGTCCAGCCCTTCGGCGTGCGCAGCACGATCATCGGCCAATGCGGCATCGGGCCGTCGAAGCTGTCGCCGGCGCGCGCCTCGTCCTGAATCGCCTTGATGCGCTCGTAGCAGTACGCCAGCGCGGCCGCGAAGCGCTCGTGCATCCACGGCAGGTCGTCGCCCTCGACCCAGACCACGTCGTACCCGTGGCCCTCGAACAGCGCGGTGACCTCGTCCGGATCCTTGCGCGCCAGCACCGTCGGGCCGCTGATCTTGGCGCCGTTGAGGTGCAGGATCGGCAGCACGGCGCCGTCGTGGCGCGGGTTGAGGAACGAGATGCCCTTCCAGCCGCCCTCCAGCGGGCCGGTCTCGGCCTCGCCGTCGCCGACGACCGCGACGACCAGCAGGTCCGGGTTGTCGAACGCCGCGCCGAACGCATGCGACAGCGCATAGCCCAGCTCGCCGCCCTCGTGGATCGAGCCGGGCGTCGTCACCGAGGCGTGGCTCGGGATGCCACCCGGGGACGAGAACTGGCGGAACAGGGCGCGCATGCCGTCCTCGTCCTGCGTGATGCGGGGGTAGACGTCGGTGTAGTAGCCGTCCAGGTACGCGGCCGCGACCAGCGCCGGGCCGCCGTGCCCGGGGCCAGCGATGTACAGGCAGTCCTGATCGGTCAGCCGGATCAGGCGGTTCAGGTGCGCGTAGATGAAGCCCAGGCCCGCGCTGGTGCCCCAGTGGCCCAGCAGGCGCGGCTTGATGTCGGCGGCCTCCAGCGGACGGCGCAGCAGGGGGTTCTCCTGGAGGTAGATCTGTCCCACGGTGAGGTAGTTGCACGCCCGCCACCAGGCATCGACTTTGTCGATTTCGGCTTTGGACAGGGTTGGCAAGGTCACAGTCATGCTTCCACGCTAACAACTTAGGCTGGGAAGTGCTCACCCGATACCCGCGCTTCACAGGCAGGATCGCCCTCGGCAATGCGCGCGTCGGTGACCCGCGGGTTTTGCCAGTGCGGTAACGTGAAAGGCTGTTGCCTATATGCGGACGCCCGTGCGCGCAGGTCAGACCCCCACCCCTGCGTCGGACGCCACCGACGATCGAGGACGGCTTGATGAGTATCGACGCCATGTATGAGGCCAGCCACCTGCTGGGCGCGCATCTGAGCGCGGACGGCTGCAGCTTCGGCCTGTGGGCGCCGCGTGCCACCCGGGTCGAGCTGGCGCTGGTGCAGCCGGACGGATCGCAGCTCAACCACGACATGACGCAGTCGGGCGGGGTCTGGACGGTGTTCATGCCCGGCGTGCGCGCCGAGCAGCGCTACGGCTTCCGCGTCCACGGCGACTGGAACCCGGACGAGGGCCTGCGCGCCAACCCCGCGAAACTGCTGGTCGATCCGTACGCCCGCGCCATCACGGCCGGCGTCGACTACTCCGGCCCGATCTTCGACCACACCGCCGCGTCCAACTACGAGCCCGACACGCGCGACTCGGCCGGCTACGTGCCGCTGTCGGTCGTCGTGGCCGATACGCCCGCGCCCGAGCCGATCGCCCAGCGGCGTCCGCTCGTCCGCTCGGTCATCATGGAGACGCACCTCAAGGGGTTCACCCAGACGCACCCGGCGGTGCCCGAACACCTGCGCGGCACGTACGCCGGCCTGGCCTACCCCGCCGTCATCGAGCACCTCAAGAAGCTGGGCGTGACGGCCGTCGAGCTACTGCCGATCCACCACTTCGTCTCAGAGCCGTTCGTGGTCGGGCGCGGCCTGGTCAACTACTGGGGCTACAACACGCTCGGCTTCTTCGCCCCGCACGGCGCGTACTGCTCGGTCGGCACGCTCGGCGAGCAGGTGGCCGAGTTCAAGGCCATGGTCACGGCGCTGCACCGCGCGGGCATCGAGGTGATCCTCGACGTCGTCTACAACCACACGTGTGAGGGCGACCACCGCGGGCCGACACTGAGCTTCCGGGGCATCGATCACCGGGGCTACTACCGGCTGACCAGCGACCTGCGCAACGACTACGACGTCACCGGCACCGGCAACTCCGTCGACACGTCGCACCAGGACGTGCTGACGCTCGTGCTCGACTCGCTGCGGTATTGGGTGACGCAGATGGGCGTGGACGGATTCCGGTTCGACCTGGCCACCACGCTCATCCGGGACGGCGCGCACGCGGTCGACCAGAACCACCCGTTCAAGAAGGCGATCGCCGCCGATCCCACCTTCGAGGGCATCAAGATGATCGCCGAGCCGTGGGACCTGGGCCCGTACGGCTACCAGGTGGGCCGCTGGGGCGCGGGGTGGAGCGAGTGGAACGACCGGTTCCGCGACTACATGCGTGATTACTGGAGAAGTCAGGTCGATGGCGTGCGCGAGCTGGCGACGCGGCTTTCGGGCAGCGCCGACCTCTTCGACGTCGCAGACCGACCCATCGACGCGTCCATCAACTTCATCACCGCGCACGACGGCTTCACGCTGCGCGACCTGGTGACCTACAACGGCAAGCACAACGAGGCCAACGGCGAGCACAACCGCGACGGCTCCGACTCGAACCGCTCCTGGAACTGCGGCGTCGAGGGCGAGACCGACGACCCGGCGATCGTCGCGCTGCGGCACCGCCAGGTGCGCAACATGGTGATGACGCTGCTGCTCGCCGACGGCGTGCCGATGATGACGGCGGGCGACGAGGCCGGACGGACGCAGCAGGGCAACAACAACGCCTATTGTCAAGACGGACCGATCAGCTGGGTCGATTGGGATGACGGCGAGGCGTGGTCGGACGTGACCGACCTGGTCTCGACCGTCGTGGCCGCCCGGCTGAGCCATCCGCTGCTGTGCCCGGACGACTTCCGCTACCACGATCCGGTGCTGGACGAGGCGGGCACGCCCACCGGGCGGTTCCGGCTGGCCTGGATGAACGAGTATTCCGGCGAGATGGGCGACGCCGACTGGCACGATCCGGGCCGGCGCATGCTCGGCATGTACGTGTCCGACGAGACGACCGCGTTCCTGACGTGGTACTACTCCGGCACCGTGCCCCTGCCCGTCACGCTGCCGCCCGCACCCTGGGGCGCCAGCTACGAGCTGCTGGCCAGCAGCGCCGAGCCCGGCGAACTGCCCGACGGCCCCCTCCCGGCGGGCGGCACGTTCACGATGCCGCCCCGCACCGTCGTCCTCATGCGCGTCCAGCTCCCCGACGATGCGCCCACGGCGCCGACGGCCTGATCACAGCCGCATCCCCTCGGGGCCGACCCCACAACTCACCCGTTCCATGCTGCGCAAAACCTGCGCGTGGGCTACCGTGAGACGGTGACCAGAGCTCAAACGGCCCAACGCAGTACCGCCAGTTCCCCGACATCCCGTGCGACGACCGCGCGCAGGGCGACCGCGCCCCGCCGCCAGGCGACCGAGACGTCCCAGTTCGGACGCATCCCGGTCGCCGACATCTGGCCGGTCGTGCAGGAGGGCGCATACCCGGCCAAGGCGGTGACCGACGAGTTGGTCAGTTTCCGCGCGACCGTCTTCCGCGAGGGGCACGACGCCGTGGGGGCGGACGTGGTGCTCACGGGCCCGGGCGGGGTGCAGCAGCGCGCACCGATGCGTCAGATCGAGCCGATCGGCCTGGACATCTGGCAGGCCGACACCCGGCTGGAGGCGCTGGGCGACTGGACGTTCCGCATTGAGGCCTACTCCGACCTGTGGCACACCTGGGTGCACAACGCCGGCATCAAGCTGCCGCTGGGCGAGGACGTGAAACTGGTCCGCATGGAGGGTGCGGCGCTGTTCGCCGCCGCGTCCAAGGCGGCCACCAAGGCCCACGAACCCGACACGCGGGCGCTGCTGCAGCGGGCCGCCAAGGCCTGCTCCCCCACGGCCGACCTCGCCGACCTGGAGGCGCTGCTCGACAACGCCGACGTGGCGGCCGCCATGGCGCGTCTCGCGCCGCGCGGGCTGGTCAGCCCGACGCGGGAGTATCCCATCCGCGTATCGCGCAAGCGGGCGCAGTTCGCGGCCTGGTACGAGTTCTTCCCCCGCTCGCAAGGCGCGCACTACGACGCACAGGCGCGGCGCTGGATCAGCGGCACCTTCGACGACTGCCTGCCCCTGCTGGAGCGCATCGCGGCCCTCGGCTTCAACGTCGCGTACGTCCCCCCGATCCACCCGGTCGGCTCGACCGAACGCAAGGGCAGGAACAACACGCTGACCCCGGCGCCGGGCGACCCGGGCTCGCCGTGGGCCATCGGCTCGCCCGACGGCGGCCACGACGTCGTCAACCCGGATCTGGGCGGCATGCCCGCCTTCGAACGCTTCGTCACCAAGGCCCACGAGCTCGGCCTGGAGGTCGCGCTCGACTTCGCGCTGCAGGCGTCCCCCGACCACCCCTGGCTGCACGACCACCCGGAATGGTTCACCACGCGCATCGACGGCACGATCGCCTACGCGGAGAATCCGCCGAAGAAGTACCAGGACATCTACCCGATCAACTTCGACAACGACCCGGACGGCATCCGCGCGGAATGCCTGCGGCTGATGGAATTCTGGGTGAGCAAGGGCGTCACGATCTTCCGCGTCGACAACCCACACACCAAGCCGATCACGTTCTGGGCCTGGCTGATCGAGGCGATGAACGCCCGGCACCCCGAGGTGCTGTTCCTGGCCGAAGCGTTCACCCGCCCGGCCATGATGCAGTCGCTGGCCGCGGTCGGCTTCTCGCAGAACTACACCTACTTCGCCTGGCGCAACGCCAAGTGGGAGCTGGAAGAGTACCTGCGCGAGATCACCACGAAGACGCCGTGGGTCATGCGCCCCAACTTCTTCACCAACACCCCCGACATCAACCCCGTGTTCACCCAATCGGGCAAGGCGTCCGCGTTCGCGATCCGGATCATC
>WRGV01000041.1 GCA_009787035.1 Propionibacteriaceae bacterium
CGGCCGTGCCCGGGTCAGCGGCGCGGTGCCGCGCCGGTCGAGGCGCGGATGATCAGCTGCGCCGGCAGGGTGATAGCTCGCGGCGGCATCTGGCGGATGCCCTCACAGATCAGCTCGAAGGCTGCGGCGCCCAGGGCGTCCATGTCTTGGGCAACCGTGGTGAGCGGTGGGATGCTGCAGTTGGAGCCGTCCATGTTGTCGAAGCCCACCACCGAGATGTCGTGGGGCACGCGCAGGCCGCGTTCGCTGATCGCACGCAGTGCGCCCAGGGCCATCTGGTCGTTGGCGGCGAAAATCGCCGTGGGTGGCTCGTCGAGTGCCAGCAGCTGCATGGCCGCGCGGTAGCCCGACTCGGCGAACCAGTTGCCGGTGACGCACAGATCGTCCGCCGACTGTCCGCCAGACAGCATGGATGCCCAGACACGGGCGCGTTCGTCCGCCTGCAGGGCGCCCTCGGGGCCACGGATGTGTGCGATGCGGGTGTGGCCCAGCCCGCGCAACAGCGTCATGGCGTCGCGAACACCTTCCGCCTGGTCGAAGGACACGCACGGGTGGCCGTGGCTGAGCCGTTCCGGCATGATCAACACCGTGCTGGCATCGCCCAGTGCGGTCAGGGTGGCCGACAGTGCCGCATCCGTGCGGGCGATGGCGACCGTGCTCATGACGCCGCAGTCCTGGAAGTGGCGGATGGCCGCCGCAGCCTCGTGCGGGTTGTCGTCGCCGACGCTGGCGATCAACACCCAGTATCCGGCGGCGCGGGCGGCGTGCTCCAGCGCGAACACGGGGCTGGACCGTCCGGCCGGCAGGTCGCTGGACGACATGATCCCGATCAGGTTGCTGCTGCCCGTGGCCAGCATGTGAGCGGCCATGTTGCGTCGGTAGCCGAGCGTGGCGATCGCCTCCTGCACCTTCTGGCGTGTGCGCGGTGACACGGCCGGATGGTTGTTGAGAACGCGCGACACAGTCTGGTGTGACACGCCGGCAGCGTTGGCGACATGTGAGATCGTCGGAGCGCTAGGGATGGGAACCGTTGGGACGGGAAGCATGGGTTTCAGTCTATCGGCGGGTAAAAGGGCATGTCCGCGGCTTGTGAGTCTGCTGTGACCGTGCGCACGACGGGCGGATGCCGGGGCGGTCCGGGTAGACTCGCCGCGTGGGCCAGGTGTTCAGCGATCTCAACCTCGACGGCGATGCGCCGGTTCGCGCCCGCCCGGGCGTGGGCGAATGGGGCCCGCAGAACGTCATCACCACCGGGCAAAAGAAACGGCAGCGCGTCTGGGCCGTCCTCGCCTTCGTCCTCGTGCTGTGCCTGATCATCGGCCTGGGCGCGTTCTGGTACCACGAACTCATGGCCGCAATGTCGGGTTCGGGCTAGCCGCGCAGCCAGGTCGTGATCATCCGGTGCGCGATGGAGCATCGCGACGGCAAGGTCACCTCGCCCGCATCCAAGGCGGTGCGCAGTTGCGCGCGCGTGAACCAGCGCGCGGCCTCAATCTCGTCGCCGTCCACGCGGACGCCGCTGGTGGACGTGCGCACGGTGAAGCCCAGCATCAGCGAGCGCGGGAACGGCCAGGGCTGCGATCCGAGATACCGCAGGTCGCGCAGGTCGCGCAACCCGACCTCCTCGGCCAACTCGCGGCGCACGGCCTGCTCGGCTGACTCGCCCGCCTCCAGGTATCCCGCGAACACGCTCACGTGGCGCGATGCCCACACGCGCTGGCGCCCCAGCAGCAGCCGGTCCGCATCGTCGAGCACCGCCATGATGACGGCCGGGTCGGTGCGGCAGAACAGGTCGGCGTCGCACGTGTCGCAGTGGCGCGCCTGCCCCGCATGGATGACCCGTGTGCGGTGTCCGCAGGCCGGGCAAAAGGCCGCTCGCCCGTGCCACTGGGCCAGCGCGGCGGCGGCGAACGCCACGTCCAGGCCGTCGTCCACGTCGTCCATGCCCGTGCGCAGCGCGGCGGTCACGACCCCGTCGCCGACCAGCGCCCGCAGCGCGTCGTCCTCGATGACGATCTGCGCGAAGACCGGTGCGTCCGCCACGAGCCCGACGAAGACGTCGCGGCCCGGCTCGAAGCCGCCTTCAGGACGGACGAACGCGAGTTCGCCGGGTGCGCGGAAGCCGACGCGCCCGCGTGTGGTGACCGGCAGCAGCCGCGCGTCGTCGCGCTGCCACAGCCCCGCCACCCATTCCGGGTCGCTCTGCGCCCGCAGGGGCCGCTCCAGCCGTGCCGTCGTGCTCCAGTCCATCCGTCCAGGCTAGTCGCGCGGGCTGTCCCCGGCACGGGAGAGCCGACACATCCACAGATGTCGGGTATATATGACATTTAGTCAGATAAGTGATACAGTCGATGATGTCGAGCGACCGGGAGGAAGTCATGGCCAAGAACCTGCGGATGCGGGCGGCACGGGCGTCCCTCGGCCTGTCGCAGCAGGGGCTGGCCGACGCCGTGGGCGTCACCCGCCAGACCATCAACGCGGTCGAGCAGGGCGACTACAACCCCACCATCAACCTGTGCCGCGCGATCTGCCGAGCGCTCGGCAAAACACTGGATGAGCTGTTTTGGGAGGACGACCGCTGAGGCGGTCAGAACGTGGGGAATGAGATGTCTTGGTGGAGTTCCAGGGGTTTCGACGAGCGCCAACTGCGGGTGCGCGGCGACATCTACTTGCATGGGCTGGTCGAGGCGGTCGTGTTGATGGCCGTCTTGGTGGCGGTGCCGCGCGGGTGGGCGCCGTTCCCGTACCCCTCGGCGATCGCATTGGTTGCCGTGGTGGTGGCGGCCTCGGTGGAGATGATCTGGCGCGGCGCTTTCTTGGCGATGGGGCCGCGCGGGGACCGGGTGCGGCGCATGTGGCGCATCCTCGGCGTGGTCTACGGGCTGTTGCTCGTGCTCTTCATCGTCGGGGCCGTCACGGGCGACAACGGATTCTGGTCGGCCGGCGCGCTGACCGGCACGGGGGCTTTGGCCGTCATGTACCTGATCTTCTGCGTCATCCCGGTGACGCTCTTCCTCGCCGACCGACGCGACGCCCGGTTGGCCAGGGCCGACGAGCTGGTGGACGAGGCGGTCTAGCGGGTGTGCCGCCGCGCGCGGGCATCGGGTAGAATTGCCCGGTGCGCCCGAGCGCATCCCTCTTTCACCACCCAGCTGGCAACACGACGAACGGACACCTATGGCCACGACCAACGACATCAAGAACGGCACCGTCCTGGATCTGGACGGACAACTGTGGCAGGTGCTGTGGTTCCAGCACCACAAGCCCGGCAAGGGCAACACGGTGGTGCGCACCAAGCTGAAGCACGTGCTGACCGGCAAGGTCGTCGACCGGACTTTCCCGGCCGACACCAAGATCGACATGGCGCAGGTCGACAAGCGCGACATGCAGTACCTGTACGAGGAGCCGACGGGCCTGGTGTTCATGGACACCGACACCTACGACCAGATGACCATCCCGATGGAGACGGTCGGCGATGCGAAGGACTATCTGCTCGAAGGCGCGATGGTCTCGGTGGCGCTGCACGGCGACGAGCCGCTGTACCTCGACCTGCCGGCCTCGGTCGAGCTCGTCATCACCTACACCGAGCCGGGCCTGCAGGGCGACCGCTCGTCGGCCGGCAACAAGCCCGCCACGCTCGAGACGGGCAAGACGATCCAGGTGCCGCTGTTCATCACCACCGGCGAGAAGGTCAAGGTCGACACCCGCACGGGTGACTACCTCGGCCGCGTCAACTGACGATGGCCGATCAAAGCGACGACGGCCAGCAGATCCCCCTGCTGCCCGGCGAGCATCCCCCGACACCAGGGGCCGTCAAGGTCGAGGTGTTGGACGATGGCACGCAGCACCACCACAGCGCGCAGACCAAGGCGCGCAAGGCTGCGCTGGACGTGCTGTACCAGTCCGAGCTGCGCGGCATGGATCCGCAGGACGCGCTGGCGAGCCTGGGCGTCGGCGTCCGCACGTACACCTGGCAGATCGTGGACGGCGTGGAGTCGTTCGGCGACGACATCGACACCCGCATCGAGGATGCCGTGGCCGGCGACTGGACGCTCGACCGCATGCCCGGCATCGACCGGGCCCTGGCCCGCATCGCCACCTGGGAGATCGTGTACACGGCGCTGAGCCCGTCCACGGCGATCGCCGAGGCCGTCGCGCTGGCCGACGAATACAGCACGGACGAGTCCGCCTCGTTCCTGAACGGGCTGCTGGCCCGCGTGGCGCAGGTCGCCGCCGACGATTCCGCGGCGATGAAGCGCATCCTGGCCTGATCCGCGCCCCGGGCTGGACGGCGTCCGGTCGTGACGGAGCCGACTGGTAGGCTCGGCATACAGCGACAAGGGGGCGATCGGGTGGCGGATCCGGGCGAGGCGATCCTGGTTCTTGAAGACGGCACGACCTTCCGCGGGCGGGCGTTCGGCGCGGTCGGACGGACGTTCGGCGAGGCGGTCTTCGCGACCGGAATGACCGGTTATCAGGAGACATTGACCGATCCCAGCTACCGGGGCCAGGTGGTCATCGCCACGGCCCCGCAGATCGGCAACACGGGCTGGAATGACGAAGACGACGAGTCCGGACGCATCTGGGTGTCGGGCTACGTGGTGCGCGACCCATCGCCGCGTCCGTCCAGCTGGCGCGCGACGCGCAGCCTGGACGACGAGCTTGTGGCGCAGGGTGTGGTGGGCATCAGCGGCATCGACACGCGGGCGCTGACGCGCCATCTGCGACAGGCCGGCGCGATGCGCGTCGGCGTGAGTTCGGTGGATACCGATCCCGACGCGCTGCTGCGCGAGGTGCTGGCCAGCCCCTCCATGGTGGGCGCCGATCTGGTGGGCGACGTGACCACGCCGCAGCCGTACCTCGTCAAGCCCAACGAATGGCCCCGGTTCACGGTGGCGGCGCTGGATCTGGGCATCAAGCGCGCCACGCCGGCCGCGATGGCGGCCCGGGGCATGCGGGTGCACGTGCTGCCCGCGACGACGTCCTTCGACGAGGTGATGGCGCTGCGCCCCGATGGCGTCTTCCTCAGCAACGGGCCGGGCGACCCGTCCACCTGTCTGCCGGCGATCGCGCTGTGCCGCCAGGTGCTCGACGCCGGGCTGCCGGTCTTCGGCATCTGCCTGGGCAACCAGATCTTCGGCCTGGCGCTGGGCCTGCAGACGTACAAGCTCAAATTCGGGCACCGTGGCATCAACCAGCCGGTGCTCGACGTGGCCACGGGCACAGTCGCGATCACCGCGCACAACCACGGCTTTGCGGTGGACGCTCCGCGTGAGGGCTCGGTTGAGACGCCGTACGGCCTCGTCGAGGTCAGCCATCGCTGCCTCAACGACGACTGCGTCGAGGGGCTGCGGCTCACCGTGGACGGACGCCTGCGGGGGTTCAGCGTGCAGTACCACCCCGAGGCGGCCGCCGGCCCCCACGATGCGGAGCATCTGTTCGACGACTTCGCGACGCTGATGGCGGAAAGGGGCCGCTGACATGCCCAAACGGACCGACATCTCGTCCATCCTGGTGATCGGCTCGGGTCCGATCGTCATCGGCCAGGCCGCCGAGTTCGACTACTCGGGCACGCAGGCCTGCCGTGTGCTGCGCCAGGAGGGCTACCGCGTCATCCTGGTCAACTCGAACCCCGCCACGATCATGACCGACCCCGAGATGGCCGACGCGACCTACATCGAACCGATCACGCCGCAGGTCGTCGAGCGGGTCATCGCCACGGAGCGTCCGGACGCGCTGCTGGCCACGCTAGGCGGGCAGACCGCACTGAACACGGCCGTGGCGCTGCACGAGGCCGGCGTGCTCGACCGCTACGGCGTCGAGCTGATCGGCGCGTCCATCGAGGCCATCGAGCGCGGCGAGGATCGCGAGAAGTTCAAGCGCGTCGTCGAGTCGATCCATGGCATCACGGGCGGCGACCCCGAGGTGGCGAAGTCGAGGATCTGTCACACGATCGAACAGATCCGCGTGGCGGCCGACGAGCTGGGCCTGCCGGTCGTGCTGCGTCCGAGCTTCACGATGGGCGGGGTCGGCAGCGGCTTCGCGCACACCCGCGACGAGCTCGACCGGATGGGCCGTTTCGGGCTGGAAATGAGTCCGGCGACCGAGGTGCTGGTCGAGGAGTCGATCCAGGGCTGGAAGGAATTCGAACTGGAGGTCATGCGCGACCGCGCCGACAACGTGGTCATCGTCTGCTCCATCGAGAACTTCGACCCGATGGGCGTGCACACCGGCGACTCGATCACCGTCGCCCCGGCGATGACGCTGACCGACCGCGAATACCAGCGCATGCGCGACATCGGCATCGCGATCATCCGTGCGGTCGGGGTCGACACGGGCGGGTGCAACATCCAGTTCGCCGTCGATCCGGCGACCGGTCGCATGATCGTCATCGAGATGAACCCGCGCGTCTCGCGCTCGTCCGCCCTGGCCAGCAAGGCGACGGGCTTCCCGATCGCCAAGATCGCCGCCAAGGTCGCGGTCGGCTACACGCTGGACGAGATCCCCAACGACATCACCCGGCAGACCCCGGCCAGCTTCGAGCCGGCGCTCGACTACGTCGTCGTCAAGGTGCCCCGGTTCGCGTTCGAGAAGTTCCCGAGCGCGGACGCCACGCTGACCACGCACATGAAGTCGGTGGGCGAGGCCATGGCGATCGGGCGCTGCTTCACCGAGGCGCTCGGCAAGGCGCTGCGCTCGCTGGAGGACACCTCGGCGCCCTTCTCGTTCGCGCACGAGCCCGGCGACGCGCAGGCGCTGCTCGAATCGGCCGCGACGCCGCACGACGGCCGCATCCAGGACGTCTTCCAGGCGCTGCGCGCCGGGGCCAGCGTCGAGCAGGCGCACGCGGCCACCGGCATCGACCCGTGGTTCCTCGACCAGCTCGGGTTGATTCTGGACGCCGCGCGCACCGTTGCGCGGGCGGACGAGCTGGACGCCGCCACGCTGCGGCTGGCCAAGCGCCACGGGCTGTCCGACCGCCAGATCGCCGACCTGCGCCACGTGACGCAGACCGACGTGCGCGCGCAGCGGTACGCGCTGGGCGTGCGTCCGGTCTACAAGACCGTCGACACCTGCGCGGCCGAGTTCGCCGCGGCGACGCCGTACCTGTACAGCTGCTACGACCAGACCAGCGAAGTCGAGCCCCGCACGCGTCCGGCCGTCATCATCTTGGGCAGCGGCCCCAACCGCATCGGCCAGGGCATCGAGTTCGACTACTCCTGCGTGCACGCGGCGATGGCGCTGTCGGCGGCCGGCTACGAGTCGGTCATGGTCAACTGCAACCCCGAGACCGTCTCGACCGACTACGACACGTCCGACCGTCTCTACTTCGAGCCGCTGACGCTGGAGGACGTGCTGGAGGTCTACGAGGCCGAACGCGCCGCCGGGCCGGTCGCGGGCGTCTTCGTCCAGCTGGGCGGGCAGACGCCGCTGCGGCTAGCCCAGATGCTGAAGGACGCGGGCGTGCCGATCCTGGGCACCAGCCCCGAGGCGATCAACCTGGCCGAGGAGCGCGGCGCGTTCGGCGAGGTGCTGGCCGCGGCCGGGCTGCTCAGCCCCGAGCACGGCATGGCCACCAGCTTCGAGGAGGCCAAAGCCGTCGCGGCCGAGCTCGGCTACCCGGTGCTGGTGCGGCCCAGCTATGTGCTGGGCGGGCGCGGCATGGAGATCGTGTACGACGACGAGGCCCTGGCAAGCTATATCGCCGGCGCGGCGCGCATCAGCCCGGACATGCCGGTGCTGGTCGATCGGTTCCTGGACGACGCGGTCGAGCTGGATGTCGACGCGCTGTACGACGGCGACGAGCTGTACATCGGCGGCATCATGGAGCACATCGAAGAGGCGGGCATCCATTCCGGCGACTCGGCCTGCTCGCTGCCACCCATCACGCTGGGCGACGAGGTCATCGCGGACATCCGCGAGGCCACCCGCGCGATCGCGGACGGCGTCGGCGTGCGCGGCCTGATCAACATCCAGTACGCGCTGGTGGGCGACACGTGCTACGTGCTGGAGGCCAATCCGCGGGCCTCGCGCACCGTGCCGTTCGTGTCCAAGGCGACCGACACGCAGCTGGCCAAGGCGGCTGCGCTGATCATGACGGGGTCGAGTGTGGCTGACCTTCGGGCGTCCGGACGGCTGCGCGCGCACGGCGACGGCGCGGCCCGCTGGCGCGGCATGCCGATCTGCGTCAAGGAGGCCGTGCTGCCGTTCAACCGCTTCTCGACGCCGCAGGGAGGCAGCGTGGACGCGCTGCTGGGCCCCGAGATGCGCTCGACCGGCGAGGTGATGGGCATCGACCGCACGTTCGAGGTGGCCTTCGCCAAGACGCAGATCGGGGTGTACGGCGCCTGGCCCACCGGCGGCGACGCGTTCGTCTCGATCGCCAACCGCGACAAGCGCCACGCGATGTATCCGCTGAAACGCCTTGCCGACCTGGGGTTCACGCTGTGGGCCACCGAGGGCACCGCGAACATGCTGGAGGTGCTCGGGATTTCGGTCAACCGCGTCCGCAAGGTGTCGGCCATCGGCGAGGTCACCGGCGATGCCGCGCTGCCGACGCCCACCGATCTGATCAACGCCGACCGGATCGCGCTGATCGTGAACACGCCGAGCGGGGTGACCACCGGCGGTTCGCCGCGAGCCGACGGTATCCAGATCCGCAGCGCGGCCATCACGCACGGCGTGCCGTGCATCACGACGGTCGAGGCGCTGGAGGCCACCGTCGAGGCCATCACGGCCCTGCAGCGCGGGCAGCTGTCGGTACGCTCGCTGCAGGATTGGGCCCGCCAGACGCGCGACGCCGAGCCGATCGCCTGAGCCATGCGGTGCGACGAGGTGGGCGTGCGGGCGCTGCGCGATGCCTATCGCTGCGCCGCACACAACGTCTTGTTCCGCTTCGACCCCGAGGACATCCACGAACGGACGCTGCGCGTGCTGGGCGGTCTGCCGACCCCGGCGCTGGCGCTGGGGCGCGCGCTGCTGGGCGGCACGCGGCGGCCGGTGACCGTGGCCGGCATCGACTTTCCCGGACGTGTGGGCGTCGCCGCCGGGCTGGACAAGGACGGACGTGCGGTGAGGGCCTGGTCGGGGTTGGGCTTCGGTTTCGCCGAGCTGG
This sequence comes from Propionibacteriaceae bacterium, assembly GCA_009787035.1. Lineage (GTDB taxonomy): Bacteria > Actinomycetota > Actinomycetes > Propionibacteriales > Propionibacteriaceae > WRGV01. The sequence goes on from WRGV01000041.1 coordinate 9,116, forward strand.
GCACCGTGACGCCGCGCCCGCAGCCGGGCAATCCGGCGCCGCGGCTGTGCCGCCTGCGTGCCTCGCACGCGCTGCTCAACCGCATGGGCTTCAACAACTTGGGCGCACCCGCGCTGGCGACCCGGCTGGCCGGCCTCGGCGTGGTGCGGGGCAACGGGGCGCTGGATTGTGTGATCGGCATCTCGATCGGCAAGAACAAGACCACGGCGCCAGAGGATGCGCCCGCCGACTACCTGGCCTGCCTGGAGGCGCTGGCCCCATACGCCGACTACCTGGCCGTCAACGTCTCCAGCCCGAACACGCCGGGGCTGCGCGCGCTCCAGGCGGGCGATTCGCTGCGGCCGCTGCTGGCCGCGCTGACCGCCCAGGCCCGGCACCTGGATCCGTCCAACCCCGTGCCGATCTTCGTCAAGGTGGCCCCCGATCTGGACGACGCCGGGCTGGACGACGTGCTCGCCGCCTGCACCGCCGGGGGAGCGGCCGGCATCATCGCGACCAACACCACCCTGGCCCGCGACGGCCTGCTGGGCCAAGACAGGGCCGTGGCAGGCCAAGACGGCGGCCTGTCGGGGG
>WRGV01000042.1 GCA_009787035.1 Propionibacteriaceae bacterium
GTGGTCGGGTAGATTCTGCGCATGGGTTGGCTGGGGGACGTCGAGTGGTTCGTCATCGTGATCGCTGTCCTGGTCGTGCTCGCCTGCGCCAGTCTGTTTGTCCGCCGCCGTCTGCTGTCGAGCAACGGCGGCGTTTTCGACTGTGGTATGCGCGTCTGGAAGGACAACCAGCCCACCAGCTGGACTATGGGCATGGCCCGGTACCACAAGGATGTCTTCCAGTGGTTCCGGGCTTTTTCGTTGGTGCCCCGGCCGTCGGTGCAGCTGCCGCGCGAGGCGATCCGCATCACGCAGCGGCGCAACGCGGATGACCTGGAGGCGCTGGTGTTGTTCGACGACCACCTGGTGATCTGCGTGGAAGAGGACGACCAGGAGCGCCGCGACCTGTCGATGACGCCGCAGTCGCTGACCGGCCTGCTGAGCTGGCTGGAGGCCGCGCCCCCCGGCGGGGCCAGCTACCATGCCACGGTGTAGCGTCTGTGCGCGAGTGGAGGGTGACTGATGCACGGTGAGTACAAGGTGCGCGGCGGCAAGCTGGTGCGCGCGGACGTCGAGACACAGGATGGACGGATCACCGCGGCGCGCGTGTTCGGCGACTTCTTCCTGGAGCCCGACTCGGCCCTGGAGGACATCGACGCGGCGCTGATCGGCCTGCCCGCCTCGTCCAGCGCCGAGCAGATCGCCGCGGCCGTTGCGGCGCGCCTGGACCCGCGCACGCGCCTGATCGGGTTCGATGTGGACGCGGTCGGCGTGGCCGTGCGCCGGGCGCTCGGCGGAGCGATCGGCTGGGAGGATCTGACGTTCGACGTCATCGGGGCCCGCACGATGCATCCGGCGATGCACGTGGCCCTGGACGAGGTCATCGCCGGCGAGGTCGGCAAGGGGCTGCGCAACCCGACGTTTCGCCTGTGGGACTGGGACGCCGGCGTGGTCGTGATCGGCTCGTTCCAGTCGGTGCGCAACGAGGTGGACCCCGAGGGGCTGGCCGCGCATCGCATGACGGTGGTGCGGCGCATCACCGGCGGGGGCGCCATGTTCATGCAGCCGGGCGCCTGCGTCACGTATTCGCTTGTCGTTCCAGGATCGCTGGTGGAGGGGCTGACGTACGAGCAGTCGTACGCCTTCCTGGACGAGTGGGTGCTCGGGGCGCTCGCCAGCGTCGGCGTGCAGGCCCGGCACGTGCCGCTCAACGACATCGCCACCGACGCCGGCAAGATTGGGGGCGCGGCCCAGCGCCGGTTCGCCGACGGCACGGTGCTGCACCACGCCACGATGAGCTGCGACATCGACGCCGACGCCATGGTGCAGGTGCTGCGCATCGGCCGCGAGAAGCTGTCGGACAAGGGCACCACCAGCGCCAACAAGCGCGTCGATCCGATGCGCACGCAGACCGATCTGCCGCGCGAACAGATCATGCAGGCATTCGTCGACTACTTCCGCAGCCAGTTCCGGTGCGTCGACTCCGACTACACGCCGGACGAGCTGGCAGCGGCCCGCGAGCTGGTGCGGACGAAGTTCGCTGCACCNGAGTGGACCAACCGCGTCCCNTGAGCCGGATCACAACCCGGCGCCCATGACGACCCCGCTGATCCACGATGGATCGGACGCGGGTTGGTTGGCGACGAACCGCACGGGGATGGTCTCGTGCCGCAGCGTGTCGTCGCCCCCGATCTGGCTGATCAGGATGTCCACCGCCCGCGTGATGACCTGCTCGAAGTCCTGCGCCATGTAGGGCACGCCGGGCAGATAGGCGTTGTCGAAGCCGATCAGGTGCAGCGGTTGCTCGTGGGTGCGGCAGACGTAGAACGCGATCTGGGCGATCTCGGCGTTGGTCGCCAGGAACCCGTTGACACCGGGAAAGCGGTCCAGGTGCGCGCTGATCACGGGGGCGATGCGCTCCACCCGTTCGCGGTTGGTGCGGTCGACGAGGTCGGAATCGTCGATCAGGCAGTCGTTGCAGGCACGAAACGCATAACCGCGATCGGCGAACGCCTGGCGGAAGCCGTGTTCGCGCGCGATGACGGCGCTGTTGTACAGCGGGAAGTGTGCCATGGCGACGTCCGGACCGGCCACGTTGAACAGGTACTGCGCGGCCGCGGCGGCGCCGCCCTCGTTGTCGGACGACACCCATGAGGCAGCCACGTCGGTCGGATGCCGGTCGATGAAGACGAGCGGGAACCGACGCCGTGCCAGCGCGTCGAAGATCGGACTGTCCAGCTCCGAGACGATCGGAAACAGGATGATCCCCTGTGCGCCGTCGGCGATCGCCGCGTCGATGATGGTGGCCTCCAGCTGCGGGGATTCGTGCGAGCAGTGGATCGTCAAGGTCAGGTTGGCTTCGCGGCAGTGCTGTTCCAGCAGCACCAGATAGCTCTGTTCGACGCGCGTGGCCATCGTGGGCAGCACGGCTGCGATGGCGGCGTTGGTGCGTCCGGACGGCGGCGTCGAGAAGGGGCTGTGGATCACGAACGTCCCCTTGCCGCGGACGCGGCGCACCAGNCCCTGGTCGACCAGGCCATTGAGCGCGTTCCGAGCGGTGATGGGGCTGACCAGCCACTGCGTCGCCAGCTCCGATTCCGATGCCACCCAATCGCCCTCGCGCAGGGCGCCCGTGGCGATCTTGCGGAAGATGTCCTGCTGGATCTGCTTGTACAGGGGGATCGTCATGCCTGCCCGCCTCGCGTCGATGACCTCGCCACGTAGCTCACGGTAGCAGCCGGGCCGTGGGCGCGGGACGCGTGGGGATTTCTACATAGATCTGGTATATACACCGCACCGGCCGCTGCGTACGGTGGTCAGTGCCGCCCGTGCCGAACGATGTCGTCCACGAAGGGGGCACGCCGTATACCGTCCCGAATATCCGCGACCGCAGTGCGTGCGCGAGCGCTGGCTCAGCCTCAACGGCCCCTGGGGGTTCGGGTTCGACGACGACGCCGTGGGGGAGCGCGAACGCTGGTGCGCGGGCGGGCACGAGCTTGCGATGACGATCGAGGTGCCGTTCGTGTTCCAGAGCGCCCTGTCGGGGATCGGCTGCCCGGACTTCCACGATGTCGTGTGGTACCGGCGTGCGTTCGAGGTGCCGGCGGACTGGCGCGATCAGCGCGTGCTGCTGCACCTGGGGGCGGTGGACTACCACGCCTGGGTCTACGTCAACGGCCAGCTGGTCGGTGAGCATGTCGGCGGCCAGACCGGGTTCAGCCTCGACATCACCGAGCAGCTGACATGGCGGCGCGAGACGGTGGTCGTGAAGGTCGAGGATCCGTCCACCGACGAGCAGATCGCCCGCGGCAAGCAGTTCTGGCAGCTGCGCCCGCGCGGAGTGTGGTACAGCCGGTGCACCGGCATCTGGCAGAGCGTGTGGCTGGAGCCCGTGGCTGATACGCACATCGCGGCGCTGCGGTTCACCCCGGACGTGGATGCGGGCGAGGTAGGCATCGGCTACGAGCTGGCAGGTCCTGTCGCGGGTGCGGAGCTGGATGTTGCGGTGTCGTTCGCCGGTGAGCCGGTGGCCGAACAGACGGTGCGCCTGCCCGGACGCAGCGGGTGCTGCCGCCTGGAGGTGTTCGGGCGACAGGTGCTCAACGGCAGCTTCCACGAACAGGGTCGATGCTGGTCACCCGAGGCGCCTCACCTGTTCGATGTCGTGGTGACGGTGCGTCGCGACGGGCAGACCCAGGACGTGGTGCGCTCGTATTTCGGCATGCGCAAGGTCGAGGCGGTTGACGGCANGGTCTTGCTGAACAACCGTCCGTACTACCAAAAGCTCGTGCTCGACCAGGGGTACTGGCCGGGTGGTCTGTGGACGGCCCCGGACGACGAAGCCTTCCGCGCCGACATCGAGGCGGCGAAGCGCCGGGGATTCAACGGATGCCGCAAGCACCAGAAGGTGGAGGATCCGCGCTTCCTGTACTGGGCCGACACGCTCGGATTCCTGGTTTGGGGCGAGTGCGCGGCGGCGCCGGCCTTCGGCGAGCGGGCCGTGACGATGGCGGTGCGCGAGTGGCCCGAGATCATCGCGCGCGACTTCAACCATCCCTGCATCCTCACCTGGGTGCCGCTCAACGAGAGCTGGGGTGCCACGGGCATCGCGACCGACGCGCGCCAGCAGAGCTACTCGCTGGCGCTGTACCACCTGATCCATGCGCTGGACCCGACGCGGCTGGTGGTCTCCAACGACGGCTGGGAGCACACGCAGTCCGACCTGTGCACGGTGCATTTCTACCGGCACGGCGGCCCGGACGAGCAGGGACGGTTCGACACGTTCGTCCGGCATCTGAGCACGCGCGCACAGATCCTGACACCCGTGCCGTACGCCCGCAGCGTGTACGCCCGCGGTTTCGTCGACGAGGGTGTCCCCATCGTTTTGTCCGAATTCGGGGGCATCGGCTTCGACATCGCCGACGTGGACGGCTGGGGCTACACGCGGGCGGACAGTGCGGACGAGTTCGTGGCGCAGTACGACCGGCTGGTCAGGGCCATCGGCGCATCGCAGGCCGTGGTCGGCTTCTGCTACACGCAGCTGTACGACGTCGAGCAGGAGACTAACGGCCTGCTGACGTACGCGCGCGAACCCAAGTGCGATCCCGCCCAGATCAAGGCGATCAACGATCTGATCGACCACACCATGTGATCCACAACCGAGTAAAGGAGAAAACCCAATGAGAACCAGAAATACCCTGATCTGTGCCGTGGCGCTCAGCGCGGTGCTGGCCCTGACCGGCTGTGGCACCGGCGGCGGCGCCAGCACAGCGACCGGCACGCCCGACGTCGGCCTGAACTCCGACGGCACCGTCAACAATCCCCAGAATGTGAAGACCGACCCCAACAAGCTGGTGTTTTGGTCGCTGTTCTCGGGCGGTGACGGCGCGTACATGGACAAGATCATCGCCGCATACAACGCAACCAACCCACCCAAGCAGGTGCAGTCGGTCATGCTGGTGTGGGCCGACTATTACACCAAGTTGACCACGGCCGTTGCCACCGGGAACGGGCCCGACATCGGTGTCTCGCACATGTCGAAGCTGCCCGAGCTGGTGGCCAAGGGCATCGTGCAACCCATCGACACGTACACGAGCGTGGCCGGCACGCAGTGGGGCAACTACCCGGACGCGTCGCAGGCGGGGGTGACATTCGACGGGAAGCACTACGCCATCCCGCTGGACACGCACGCCGAGATCATGTTCGTCAATAAGGCGTACATGGACAAGGCAGGCATCCCCGTCAACTCCGAGGGGCAGGTGACGATCAAGAGCTCGTCCGACCTGTTGAGCATGCTCGCGAAGCTGAAGCCCGTCGTCGGCGACGGGAACACTGCGCTGGCGCTGACCCAGCAGGGCGACGATCCGTACCGCGTCTGGTGGGCGACGTACTTCCAGATGGGCGGCACGCCGATCGTGTCGGACGATGGCTCTACCATCACGCTCGACAAGGCGACGGCGGTCAAGGCGGCCGATTTCTTGCACAGCCTGTACACCGACGGCTACATCCAGCCGGGCATCCAGGACCACCAGAAGATGTTCCAGGACGGCAAGGCGGCGTTCCTGTTCGGCGGCACCTGGGCCACGGGCGCGTTCGAGCAGACGCAGGGGCTCGACTTCGCACCGCAGATCTTCCCGTCGCTGTTCAACGGAAGCCAGGCGGCGTGGGCCGATTCGCACACGCTGGTCATCCCGACCAACTCGAAGCGGTCGGATTCGGACACGCAGGCAGCCGTCGACTTCATCAACTACGTGTCGTCGACGGGCGCACTGACGTGGGCCGGCTCGGGGCAGATNCCGGCCAGCTCCACNGTCACGNGCAGCAAGGAGTACCTCGCGATGCCGTACCGCAGCGAATACCTGGAAGAGAANAACCTGGCGGTGCTGCCGCCGCACAACGAGAACTTCTACGCCCTCAAGGACACGATGATCCAGAACCTGGACGCCATCTGGAACGACCAGAAGGACTCCACCTCGGCGATCGACAACATGGTCTCCGAGATGCAGGCCGACCTGTCGTGACCGGTCCGGGCACGGGCCAGAAGGGAGGGTGACGGATGAACCCGAAGCGACGACATCGGGGGTTGGGGACGGCGCTGCTGTTCATGGCTCCGTTCGGGCTGCTGTACACCGTGTTCACCATCTGGCCCGTGTTCCAGGGCGTCTATGTCAGCTTCTACAAGTGGGGGCTGATGGGCAAGCAGAGCTTCGTCGGCCTGGCCAACTACACGAGGGCATTCCACGACAAATACTTCTGGGGCGCGCTCGGCAACACGACCAAGTTCGTCGTCATCACGGTGCCCCTGCTGATCGTGACGGCGATCGTGTTGGCGCTGTTGGCGAACCGGGCGACCAAGATCCGCAAGTTCGCGCGTTCGGCGTTCTACATCCCGAGCGTCTTGTCGGTGTCGGTGATCTCGTACATCGCGATCTACCTGGGCTCCCCGCGCATGGGATTCATCAACGAACTGCTGCACGATATCGGGCTGATACCACCCGGCGATGAGCCGCAGTGGATCATCGGCAAGAACCTGGCCTGGGTGACGCTGGCGCTGACGACCGTGTGGTGGACGGTCGGATTCTCAATGCTTCTGTATCTGGCCGCGCTGCAGGAGATTCCGGACGAGGTCTACGAGGCCGCCGAGGTGGACGGCGCCAGCAAGGTGCGCCAGCTGTTCTCCATCACGCTGCCGCTGTTGTCGCGCACGCATTGGCTGGTGTTCCTGCTGCAGGTGATCGCCTCGTTCAAGGTGTTCGGGCAGGTGCGGCTGATCACCAACGGCGGGCCGGGGGTGTCGACGCGGCCCCTTGTGCAGTACGTCTACGACACTGGCTTCGGCAAGGACAACCTGGGGTATGCCTCCGCGATGTCGTACGCCCTGTTCATCATCTTGCTGGTGTTCTCGCTGCTGCAGCTGCGGGTGCAGAACCGGGGTGATGCATCATGAAGAAACACACGGGCGTCGGCGGCTGGGTGCTGACGGTGCTCACCGTCGCGCTGGCCATCCTGTTCCTGTTGCCGCTGTTGTGGTCGCTGGCCGTCTCGCTCAAGCATGAGGGCGAGGGGGTCAGCAACGTGCTGGCCTGGTTCCTGCCGCCGTACACACTGGAGAACTATCCGCGCGTGCTGCTGGCGTCGGGTGTGCCCACCTGGTTCGTCAACAGCCTGATCGTCGCCGTGCTGTCGACGGTGCTGACGCTGGTCATCTCGCCGATGGCCGCGTACGCGATCGCCAAGATCAAGTTCCGGGGCGCCACCGTCTTTTACGTGTACTTCATCCTCGGTCTGATGATCCCGGTCGAGGCCATGGTGGTGCCGCTGTTCCTGACGGCCAACAAGCTGGACCTGATCAACACGTTCGCGGGGCTCATCTTGCCCAACGTGGCCGTGTCGATGAACTTCATCATCATGGTGTCGTTCATGCGGCGCATCCCCGATGAGCTGATCGAGGCTGCCACCATCGACGGCGCGGGCTACTGGCGCGTGTACGGCCACATCATCTTGCCGCTGTCGAAGACGGTGCTCGTGACCGTCGGCATCTTCTCGTTCACGGCCAGCTGGAACAACTACCTGTGGCCGCTGCTGGCGACGATGAGCGGGGACATGTTCACGCTGCCAATCGGCATCCCGACGTTCGCCGGCACGTACACCATCGACTACGTCATGCCCATGACCGCCAACATGGTGGCGTCGCTGCCGATGATCGTGCTGTTCGTGATCTTCGAGCGCTACATCGTCAAGGGCGTCAGCCTGACCGGCATCAAGGGGTGAATCTCAGCGCCCGGCCTGGGGTGTCCAGCAGACCTCGTCCACGCCCGCGGCCCGGTTGGCGCACCGGGCCAGGATGAACAGCAGGTCGGAGGCCCGGTTGAGGTATCGGATCGCCAGGGCGTTGGTGCCGGCGGGGGAGTCGTCCGTCTCGTCGTCCAGGCCGTACGCCTCGGCGGCGGCCCAGGCGGCGCGCTCGGCCCGGCGCACCTGCGTGCGCGCGACGTGCAGCTGGGCGGCCAGCGGACAACCCCCGGGCAGGACGAACGACGCCAGCGGTGCCAGGTCGGCGTTGAACCGGTCGCACCAGGCCTCCAGCCGATCGATGGACGCCTGCTCCACGCGCACCGGCTGGTACGGCAGGTCACCGCGCATCGGCGTGGCCAGGTCGGCGCCCACGTCGAACAGCTCGTTCTGCATCAGCCCGAGCACCTGCGCGAGGTCGGCGGGCACGTCCGGCAGCGCCAGCGCCACGCCCAGCGCGCAGTTCGCCTCGTCCACGCTGCCGTACGCATCCAGCCGCGGGTCGGTCTTGGACGCCTCCGCGTTGTCGGCCAGCCGCGTGCGTCCCTCGTCGCCTGTGCGTGTGTAGATCCGCGTCAGCTTCACCATGGCGCCAGTGTAGGCGGTCCTGCGGTTGCGTGAAGTGACCGCCGGAACGTGGAGACTCACAGGCTTCCGCTCTTGGCAGATATCGTTTCAGACGCAAGCATTGATGTGGTTGCGGCGGAGCAGTCTCGACGGGCGCTCTTGTGGCACTGCTGGTGGTCCGTCTTGTCTGTGGCGTAGTCGCGTGGGTGATGCATGAGCGCTTCGGGCGCGCCGGGCTATGCCCGCAAGAACGCTGCGCTGTTCTGGTGCACGGGTCGCGGGGTCTGCGCCTTTAGAATGAAGGCTGGCAGACCTTGAGGAGGCCCGACATGGCACGACACAGCATGGCACGCACGACGGGCGCGGCGGCGCTGGCGATCCTGACGGCGGTGACGCTGGCCGGATGCTCGCAGGGCACGCCGAGCACGCCATCCCCGACGACGAGTGCGGCGTCCTCGGCTTCGTCGGCGGCGCCCTCGTCGTCCAGCGCGGCCGCGGGCACGGTGACGTGCGCGTATCCGGCGGCGGGGAATGCCGCTAAGGCCGTCAAGCCGCCGTCCACCTCGGCGTCGAACACCGGCACGGTGAACGTCACCATGACCACCGGTGACGGCGTGATCAACATGACGTTCGACCGGTCGGGCGCGCCGTGCGCCGTCAACTCGTTCGTGTCGCTGGCCGAGCAGCACTACTTCGACGCCACGAAGTGCCACCGGTTGGTGCCGGGCTTCGTGCTGCAGTGCGGCGACCCGACGGCCACGGGCACGGGTGGCCCGGGCTACAGCTTCGCCGACGAGCTTTCCGGCAACGAGAAATACACGCGCGGCACGGTGGCCATGGCCAACGCGGGGCCGAACACCAACGGCAGCCAGTTCTTCATCATGCTGGCCGATGCGCCGAGCCTGCCGCCGAGCTACGACGTGCTGGGCACCGTGTCCGCGGCCTCGATGTCGGTGGTGGACGCGATCGCGGCCAAGGACGGCGACACGTCCGGAAACTCCCAGACGCCGCTGCACCCGATCAACGTCACCTCGATCACGGTCGGCTGAGCCTGGCTCAGTGGTGCAGGCGCCAGCAGTCGGGGTGCCAGTGCCGCCGGTGCTCGATCGTGGTGCTCGACCCGATCGGCGGGGTGGCGGGCCAGGCGACCAGATGTGGCTCGCCCGGGGCGATCATGCCCTGGCAGCCGGGGCACGTGTAGGTCTTGATCGAGGTGCCCGC
>WRGV01000043.1 GCA_009787035.1 Propionibacteriaceae bacterium
CAGGGCGGGCAATCCGCCGGTGTCGCGCCCCTGAAACTCGATCCCGTGGGCGACCTAGCCCCGGGCGGCAAGCCGTCGTTCTCGGGAACGGGCCAGCCCGGCTACCAGGTGTCCGTGATGGACGGCGACACCGTGCTGTGCTCGGCGGTCGTNGCNGCCGACGGCACCTGGAGCTGCACGTCCGAGATCGCCCTGTCGGCCGGCGACCACACGCTGACGGCGGTGCAGTCGACCCCGGACGGTCGCATTTCAAGTCCGACAACGGCAGACGTTACCGTGCCGGCGTCCGGGCCGACGCTGAACCAGGTCGCCGGCGGGGCCGGCGGCACCCAGCCCGTGCTGTCCGGCACCGGCGAGCCCGGCTACCACGTGAGCGTGACCGACGAGAACGGCCGCGAGCTGTGCTCGGCGGTCGTGGCCGCGGACGGCACCTGGAGCTGCACGTCCACGGTGAGCCTGGACGACGGCCCGCACTCCCTGTCGGTGACGCAGACCGACGCGGCCGGCAACTCGTCGCCGCCGACGCGCCAGGACGTCACCGTGGACACCACCCCGCCCGCGCTGGCCGTCGACCAGACTGACGGCACCGCCATCTCCGGCACCGCGACACCGGGTTCGGTCATCACGGTGCTGGACGCGGCCGGGAACCCTGTTCCAGGCTGTCAGAACCTCATTGCGGACGCGTCCGGGCGCTGGGCCTGCACCCCCACACCGCCGGTTGCGCCGGGCACGCCGCTGCAGGTGAGCGCCGTGTCGCCGTCCGGGAACCAGACCAACATGAGCATCCAGCCCGTCGCGGTGCGCACGATCACGTTCGACCCGGTGCAGAATGTCTCGACCGCCGCCCCGCCGGTGCTGTCCGGCACGGGCGAGCCTGGCTACGCGATCCAGGTGCTCGACGGCCCGTCCGCGACGCTGTGCACGACGACCGTGCGGCCGGACGGCACCTGGGCGTGCACCGCCGACGTGGCCCTGTCGGGCGGTGACCACACGCTGTCCGCGACGCAGGCGGGACAAAACGGCACCGCGTCCGTCCCGGTGCTGCGTTCGCTGTCCGTCCCGGCCATCCCGACGACGCTTCGTCCCATCGGGCCGGTCGTGCCCGGGACAATGCCGACGCTGTCGGGCACGGGCGAGCCCGGCTACCACGTCACCGTCACCGACGCGACGGGACAAACCCTGTGCGAGGCCGACGTCGCCGACGACGGCACCTGGACCTGCACCTCCACGGTGCTGCTGGACGCGGGCGACTACCAGCTCAGCGTCGTCCAGACCGACCCGGACGGCAACGCGTCCGCACCGTCGTCCCAGACCGTCACGGTGGCCAGCACGCCGGTCACGCTGAACCCGGTGGACACGTCGTCCGGCACCCGGCCCGTCATCAGCGGCACCGGCCAGCCGGGCGCGCACGTGCAGGTGCTGGACGGATCCGTGCTGGTCTGCGAGGCCGACGTGGCGGCCGACGGCACCTGGTCGTGTCAGCCGGACGCGGCGTTCGGCGCCGGGACGCACATGCTGTCGGTCGTGCAGACCGATGCTGCGGGACATGCGACCCAGTCGGATCCCCAGCAGCTCTCGGTGCCCGCGGCCGGCGTCACGATCAACCCGCTGCACGGCCCGGTCGGCGCCCGGCCGACGCTGTCGGGCACCGGCCAGCCCGGCTACGCCGTGACCGTCAGCGACGGTGACAAGCAGGTATGCCAGGCCGAGGTGCAGCCGGACACCACCTGGACCTGCCAGGCCACCGACCCGCTCGACGCCGGCGAATACCAGTTCACGGTGCAGCAGGCCGACCCCGACGGCAACCCCGTCGGCGACCCGCAGCTGGTCGGCATTCTGGTCGAGGCCGGAGGCACCGGCCCAGGCGACGGCGCCACACCGACCGCGTCGCCCAGCGATCCGTCCCCGAGCGGCTCGCAGCCCAGCAGCCCGCAACCCAGTGCACAGCCGGACGCCCCGGTCGCGCCTGACGGCGCCGGCAGTGCGGCGACGGGCGGCGCGCCTGCGGCACCGGCGTCCAGCGTCGTCGCGTGCCTGGCCGCGCTGGCCGGTCTCGCCCTGCTGACCGTGCTGGTCGAGCGCCGCGTCCGCAGGTGTGCGGTGCCCCGGCGGGCGGCCTAGCGGGCGAAGCCCAGGTGCCTTCCGCGGGCGCGCGCCGACCCTTGAAGTGCTAGTGAAACCGTGGTCATAACCTGTGTGTCGTCGCGCTGGTGGGCTCGGGGTGCCCGCGGGCGCACACGGGCTCCCGGTAGACTGCGCCCATGGAGTTCATCGCCCGGCTGCGCCGGCTGTGGCAGTACCGTGGTTTTCGGCGGCTGCTGGTCGTGCGCATCGCCGCGCAGATTGCGGACGGCGTCACGCAGATGGGCATGGTCTCCTTCGCGCTGTTCAGCCCGCAGCAGCAGGCCAGCGGCTGGGCCGTGGCCGGGGTGCTGGCGGTCACGCTGCTGCCGTTCAGCATCGTCGGGCCGTTCACGGGCGTGCTGCTCGACCGGTGGCCGCGCCAGCGCATGGTGATGGTGACCGAGTCGGTCCGTCTGGCCGTGTGCCTGGCGATCGCGGCCGTCATCTGGGCGACCGCGCACGGCAGCGTCGGGGGCACGGTGGCGACGTACATCCTGGTGCTGGTGGCGCTGTCGTTCAACCGTTTCCTCTTGTCGGGCCTGGGTGCGGGGCTTGCGGACGTGGTGCCCGAGAAGGCCTATCTCGACGCGTCGTCCGTCATGCCGATGCTCGGGCCGATCGGGCTGGTGTCGGGCGGCATCATCGCGGGCATCATCCGGCTGGCGATCGGCAGCTCCGATCCGGTGCACGTCGCGCACGCCAACGCGATCATCTTCTGCGCGGCGGCGCTGTGCTGCTGCGCGACCGTCGCGTTCAACAGCCGCATCGGCCGGCTGGAGCTGGGCCCGATCATGGACGGCGGCTACAAACGTCCCGAATCCGGCGGCCCGGGGCAGATCCTGCGCGGTTTGGGACAGGGCTACGCCTACCTGCGCAAGCAGAGCCCCGTGACGCAGGGGCTGTGGGCCATCTCGATCGAACACGGTATGTATGGCGTAGTCATGACCTGCATGATCATCGCGTACCGCAACTACTTCCACTCGGCGTCCGACCCCAACAGCGCCATCGTCGACATCGGCATCTGGTCGCTGGCCAGCGGCATCGGCTTCGCGGCGTCGGGCATCGTGGCGCCGTCGATCGCGCACCGCATCGGCATCCGCAAGGCGGTCATGGTGCTGCTGGCGGCCAGCGCGGTCATCCAGGCGGTGCCCGGATCGATCTTCGTCCGCCCCATGCTCGTGCTGGCCGCGCTGATCTCGGGCGTGTGCATCCAGTCGATCAAGGTGTGCGCCGACGCGCTGACGCAGATCTACGTCGAGGACGAGTACCGCGGCCGCGTCTTCGCGCTGTACGACATGCTCAACAACGTGACGCTGGTGCTCGGTGCCCTCGTCGCGGCCGTGATCGCCCCGGCCCGCGGGTTGTCGCTGCCGGTGTTCCTCGGCGTCGCCGCCGTGCTCGCGATCGAGTGGGCGGTCTTCACGCTGCTCAGTCGCGGTTGGGCCAACGATCCCCGCGCCGCGGGTGCGGCGTTGGAGCCGCGCGCGTCGTGAGCCGGTGAGCATTCGTGCTGCGGGGTGGGGCCGCGCCGGAATTGGGACAAATCGCCAGCCAGATGTCGCGGAGGTGTCGATATCGCCCACCTGCACGCGCTGGCTGCGCGTTTGTCCCATTGTGGCGGGCTTCCACCGGGTCGCCGATGAGAGGCGGGGTTGTGGCCGATCGGGCGTGGGACGACGGATCAACACGTGCCTCGTGGAGCACGTATCCCGTGTAGCGTAGAGCTATGACGAACCTGACCTTGGCAGTGGACGAGGCGACGTTGCGTCGAGCCCGGATTCGGGCCGTCAACGACGGCACCTCGGTGAATGCCGTGATGCGCAAGTATTTGTCCGAGTACGCCGACGGCGACAATCAATGGAAGGTTGCTCGCGATCGATTCCTAGAGCTTGCTGAAAGCTCGACCGCTTCGAGCGGTCCGGGCGGGCGAACCTGGACGCGGGATGAGCTGTATGAGCGCTGAAGTTTTCCTGGACACCAATGTCTGGGTGTACTCGGTCGATGGTTCTGATTCTGCCAAGCAGTTACTGGCGAAGGAACTCATCGCGAACGTACGACCTGTGACGAGTGCGCAGGTGCTCGGCGAGTTCTATGTCACGGTCACTCGGAAGCTTCAGCAGCCGCTTCAGCCCGATGAAGCTCTGGCCAGAATTCGCACCATGGCACCAGACCATGTGGTAAGCCTCGATGCCGCGCTGGTGAACGCTGCGATCGCCACCTCGACCAAGTATCAGCTGTCGTACTGGGATTCGCTCATCATCGAAGCCGCCGTCCGTGCCGGTTGCAGCCAGCTGTATAGCGAGGATTTGAGCGATGGGGCCGTGTATCACGGCGTTCGCGTGAAGAACCCGTTCGTCTGATCACGCCTGGATGGCGGCGACGATTGACCTGGTGAACGCCTGGATGGCCTGGTCGGCATCGGATCCGTCGCGCTCGATCAGGCGGACGATCGCGCTGCCGATGATCACGCCGTCGGCCACCTGGGCCATCGCGGCGGCCTGTTCCGGGGTGCTGACGCCGAAGCCGACGGCGACCGGGACATCGGTCACGCCGCGAATCTGGGACACCAGCGCGCCGATGTCGGTCGTGATCTGCGCGCGCTCGCCGGTCACGCCGAGCGAGGAGACCAGGTAGATGAAGCCCACCGCGTCGCGGGCGATCATCTGGACGCGGTCGGCCGAGGTCGGCGCGATCATCGAGATCAGCGCGACGTGGTGCGCCCGGGCCAGCTCGGCGACCTCGCCGTGCTCCTCGTAGGGCAGATCGGGGACGATCAGCGCGTCCACGCCGACCTGCTCGGCGCGGGTGAAGAATGTCCCATACCCGTAGTGGTGCACGGGATTGAGGTACGTCATCAGGGCCAGCGGGATGGTCAGGCCATCCTCGCGGCGCAGCTGCTCGACCAGGTCGAACAGGTCGGCCAGCCGCGTGCCGGCGGCCAGCGCCCGCATCGAGGCGTCCTGGATCACCGGGCCCTCGGCGGTCGGGTCCGAGAAGGGGACGCCGATCTCGACCAGGCCGGCACCGGCGTCGGCCAGCTCGCGGACGTAGCGGCGGGTGTCGGCCAGCGACGGGTCGCCGCCGGTCACGAAGGCCACGAAGACCTTGCGGGAGAACGCCTGCGACAAGCGCGGATACAGCTCGGACGGGTCAGGCATCATTCCTCCACCATGTCCAAGCCGCGATAGCGGGCGATGGCCGCGACGTCCTTGTCCCCGCGCCCCGACAGGCACACGATCACCGACTCGTCCGGGCTCAGTGTCGGCACGATCTGGCGCGCGTGCGCGATCGCGTGCGCCGACTCGATGGCACAGATGATGCCCTCGGTGCGGGCGAGGTACTCGAACGCGTCCACGGCCTCGGCGTCGGTGACCGGCACGTACGTGGCCCGGCCCGTATCGTGCAAGAACGCGTGCTCGGGCCCGATGCCGGGGTAGTCGAGCCCGGCCGAGATCGAATACACCGGCGCGATCTGGCCGTCGCCGTCTTGGCAGAAGTACGACTTCATGCCGTGGAAGACGCCCAGCGTGCCCGTCGCGATGGTTGCGGCCGTGCGCGGGGTGTCCACGCCCAGGCCCGCGGCCTCGCAGCCGATCAGCGCCACCGACTCGTCCGGAATGAACTCGTGGAAGATGCCGATCGCGTTCGATCCGCCGCCGACGCAGGCCAAGACCGCCGCCGGCAACTTACCAGTTTTCTCCAGTATTTGAACACGTGACTCGCGTCCGATCACCGCCTGGAAGTCCCGCACAATCGTCGGGAACGGGTGCGGCCCCATGACCGAGCCGAGCACGTAGTGCGTGTCGGCGACCCGCCGCGTCCACTCGCGCAGCGTCTCGTTGACCGCGTCCTTCAGCGTGGCCGTGCCCGAGGTGACCGGGTGCACGGTCGCGCCGAGCAGCTGCATGCGATAGACGTTGAGCGCCTGGCGCTTGGTGTCCTCTTCGCCCATGAAGATCTCGCACTCCATGCCGAACAGCGCGGCGGCGGTCGCCGTGGCGACGCCGTGCTGCCCCGCGCCGGTCTCGGCGATGACGCGCGTCTTGCCCATTCGCCTCGCGAGAAGGCATTGTCCCAAAACGTTGTTGATCTTGTGCGCGCCGGTGTGGTTGAGGTCTTCGCGCTTCAGATAGACCTGCGCCCCGCCCAGGTCGGCGGTCATGTTCGCGGCGTGGTAGAGCAGGGACGGACGTCCGGCGTAGTCACGCAGCAGTCCGTCCAGCTCGGCGACGAAGGACGGGTCGGCCATCGCCTCGTGGTACGCGGCCTCCAGCCGGATCAGCTCGCTCATCAGGGTTTCGGGGATGTATTGCCCCCCGAACGGACCGAAACGCCCTCGGCTCGCCCCGCTACTCACCATCTGTCCCTTCCACCGGCCAGCGCCGTGCCCGCGCCGCCGCGATGAATGCCCTCACCAGGGCCGGATCCTTGACCCCGTCGCTCTCGACGCCGCTGGACACGTCCACGGCGTAGGGGTGGACGGCGTCGGTGCCGGCCTGCACGGTCTCGGCGTCCAGGCCCCCCGCCAGGAACAGCGGGGGCATCGGCACGCCCTGCGCCTCGGCGAGGCTGCGGGCCTCGTCGACCAGCGTCCAATCGAACCGCTCGCCCGAGCCGCCGCCGGCGACGCTGTCGAGCAGCAGCCAGTCGGCGCCGAGCCGGGCTGCCGAGACGATGGACGCCGCGTCGGTCACCTTGACGGCCTTGATGATGCGTGCGGCCGGGGCGCCGGCGCGCACGGCGGCGATGACGGATTCACTCTCTGCCCCATGCAGCTGCAGGATGCTCACCGCGCCGGACATCCGGCCGTGACCATCTCGGCCACCGACTGGTCGGCGAACACGCCGACCGTGGCGATGCGCGAGTCGAGCGCCGCGCGCAGGCGCAGCGCCGTGGCGAGGTCGATGCGGCGGCGCGAGCCGGCTGCGAAGACGAATCCAACGTAGTCAGGCAGGGTTTCGTTGAGTACGGGGATGTCCGCCTCGCGGCGCACGCCGCAGATCTTGACGCGCGGGACGCCGTCGGGCGTGGCCGCCTGGCGCATCGCGGTGAGCGCGGCCCGCCGGTCGGGGGCACGCATCAGCGCCTCGCCCACCAGTACGGCGTCGGCCCCGGTGGCGGCGATGGTCGCGGCGTCCACGGGCGTCCGGACGCCGCTCTCGGCGACGAACAGCACGTTGGGCGGCACGAGGCTGCGCAGCGCGGCGGCCGTGGACAGGTCGATGCTGAAGTCGTGCAGGTCGCGGTTGTTGACGCCGATGATGCGCGCGCCGGCGTCCAGCGCGGTGCCGATCTCGTCCGGATCGTGCGCCTCGACAAGGCAGGACAACCCGAGCTCGTCGGCCAGCCCCAGGTATTGGGACAGCTGCGTCGGGCTGAGCAGCGCGCAGATGAGCAGCACGGCGCTCGCGCGCAGCTCGCGGGCCTCGTAGAGCTGGTAGGCGTCGATCGTGAAGTCCTTGCGCAGCACCGGGATGCGGACGGCCGACGACGCGATCTGGCGCAGCTGGCTATCGGAGCCCAGGAACTGGCTCGGCTCGGTGAGCACCGAGATGGCGGACGCCCCGGCGGCCGCGTAGTCGCGCGCGATGTCCAGGTACGGGAATTGAGGTGCGATAAGCCCTTTCGAGGGTGAGGCCTTCTTGACCTCGCAGATGAATGACAGGCCGGGCGCGGCCAGGGCGTGCTCGAATCCGCGCTCGCCGGCGGGTGGACGGGGCGACGACAGCGCGGCGGCGCGCAGCTCCGGCAGCGGGCGCGCGCCCTTGGCTGCCGCGACGCGGTTGCGCGCGGTGTCCGCCAACTCGTCCAGAATCGTCATCGGCCCTCGTTCGTTTCGGGGATGTCGCGCTCGTTGGTGAGCGTGACAAGCTTGTCCAGCTGCGCGGCCGCGGCGCCGGAGGCGACGGTGTCGCGCGCAATGTCCAGCGCCTCGGCGATGCCCAGCTCGGGGCGGGCGATGTGCAGCGCGGCGGCGCTGTTGAGCAGCACCGCGTCCGCCTTGGGCCCGGGCTCGCCGTTGAGGATTCTCCGGGTGATGTCGGCGTTCTGCTGCGGCGTGCCGCCGACGAGTTCTTCCTTGTCGCACAGGTCAATGCCGTACGTGCGCGGGTCGAGGGTATACATGCGGAACTCGCCGCTGCGGACCTCGCACACCGCGGTGGGGGCGCTGGCCGAGATCTCGTCCAGGCCGTCGCGCCCGTGCACCACCATGGCGTCCTTGACGCCCAGGTTGTTGAGCACCTTGGCCAGCGGCTCGACCAGGTCCTCGTCGTAGACGCCCAACAGTTCCATGGAGGCGCCGGCCGGGTTGACCAGCGGCCCGAGGATGTTGAACATCGTCCGGATGCCCAGCTCGGCCCGCACCGGTGCGACGTACTTCATCGCGAGGTGGTAGTTCTGCGCAAACAGGAAGCACAGGCCGATGGTGTTGAGGCACGCCAGGCTGTGTTCGGGGGTCGCGTTGATGTTGACGCCGAGGGCTTCGAGGACGTCCGCGGCGCCCGAGCGGCTGGACGCGGCGCGGTTGCCGTGCTTGGCGACGGGGACGCCCGCGGCCGAGACGATCAGCGCCGAGGTGGTCGAGATGTTGAACGAATTGGAGTGGTCGCCGCCGGTGCCAACGATCTCCAGCACCGGCAGGTCATTCAGCAGTCGGATGCAGTGTTTGCGCATGCCAGCGGCGGATCCGGTGATTTCGGCGATGGATTCGCCCTTGAGGCTCATGGCCGTGAGATACGCCGCCATCTGGATCTGCGTGGCCTGCCCGCCCATGATTTCATCCATCACGGATTCGGCGAGGGCGTACGTCAGGTCATGGCCGGTGACGGCCTGTCTGATCGCATCTTCGATGCTGCTGGCCATAACTCACCCCCTGGTCCCCGCGTCCTTGTCTCCAGTTTAGAAGCCATTTATGGGGCAAAGTGTCTCATGCACAGGGATGAACACATCATCTGTGGAACAAACGCTCCATATGTGCACCAAGAGTTCACATATGAAGAAGTGAGCGCGGCGTGTGCGACCGCAACGACGCCCATGTCGTGCGGGGCCTGCGAGAGGCGCAGCCTGTCGCCTCTGGTCACCAGATGTGAGTGCGGCGTGGGCTAGGCGTGGGCGTCCGCCGCGTGGTTGACCCACGCAAGGGCGACCGCAACGACGCCCATGTCGTGCGGGGTTTGCGAGAGGCGCAGCCTGTCGCCTCCGGTCACCAGATGTGAGTGCGGCGTGGGCTAGGCGTGGGCGTCCGCCGCGTGGTTGACCCACGCAAGGGCGACCACAACGACGCCCACCGCGGG
>WRGV01000044.1 GCA_009787035.1 Propionibacteriaceae bacterium
GGCGACCGCGGCGAGCCGGTCGAAACCGGTGTTGAGGGCGGCGTCGGTGACCTGCAGCTCGGGGTAGGTGTCGTGGAACGCGATGATGCCCTGGGCGCCCTCGCTGAACGGGACGCGCTGGACGAAGCCGGGGGCCAGGGCGCGCACGGCCGAGTTGTCGAAGATGACGCTGTGGGCCTTGTCGCCGAGCAGGCTCGGGCCGATCTGCGGCATGGCGGCCGCAATGGTCTCGCTGGCCAGGTGCACCAGTCGGGGTTCGGCGACGCCGGCCGCGTGGGCGAGCATCGTGAAGATTTCGTCCCAGGTCAGCACCTCGTCGCCGGTGATGTGGTAGGCGTGTCCGATCGCCTGGGGACGGCCCAGCAGCCGGGCGAAGCAGTAGGCGAAGTCGGTGGCGTGCGTCAGCGTCCACAGCGACGTGCCGTCGCCGTGCACGATGGCGGGCTTGCCGGCGCGCATGCGCGCGATCTGCGTCCAGCCGCCCTCCAGGGGCACGTTGGCTTCGTCGTACGTGTGCGAGGGGCGCACGATCGTCATGGGGAAGCCGTCGTCGCGGAAGCGGTGCGTCAGCAGATCCTCGCAGGCGATCTTGTCGCGGGAGTACGCCCAATACGGGTTGCGCAGCGGCGTGGCCTCGGTGATCGGCAGCTGGGGCACCGGCTTGGCGTAGGCCGACGCCGACGAGATGAAGACGTACTGGCCGATGCGTCCGTCCAGCAGCTCCATGTTGTGGGCCAGGCGCGCCGTGGTGAACGAGCAGAAGTCGGCGACCGCGTCGAACGTCCGCCCGTCCAGCGCCGCCGCGAGGGCGTCCGCGTCGTCCAGATCGGCGCACAGCTGTTCCACGCCGTCGGGAACCGGGCGCAGCGTGCTGTGGCCCCGGTTGAGCACGGTCACCTGGTGGCCGAGCAGCAGTGATTCGCGGACGCACGCGGCGCTGATCGTGCCGGTACCGCCGAGGTAGAGGACGGAGGTCATGTGACTACGGTAGTTGCTCGCCCGCCCACACGGCGTGACATCCGGGCCGAAAAGGCTCCGGGTGAGCCTGCTGTCCCGCAGCCTGGCGTGTGGAGTCAAGGAACAGATTCCGCGCATGCTGGGACTGAGGGACGTGGTAACGGTTCGCACGTCGTGCCTGGTGGGCACCACTTTGATCACAGGTTGGGTCATTGATCGGCGGGGAAAATGAGGCAAGGGATGCGGATCAGTGAGCGTTCACGTGTCGGGTTGCTGTATGAGCGTGGTTTGTGGGAGATGGACGATCAGACGGTGAAGCTGTACAACGATTCGTCGTGGATCATCCTGCGCTGGGCGTGAGGCGCCATGCCCGACGGCGGTGATGGCGGGCTATGCCTACTCCTGTGAGGCCGGCGGTTCGGGCTGCGCAGGCGCATCGTCCGGCACCGACGCGGGCAGCCGGCCGGCGTCGCGCAGGGCACGGCGCAGCACCATCTCGACCTGGGCGTTGAGCGAGCGCAGGTCGGCCCCCGCCCAACGTTGTAGCGCGTCGTAGACGGCCGGGTCGATCCGCACGAGCATGGCCTTGCGCGGTGCCATCAGTTCCCGTACAACGAGCCGGTGTTGATGACGGGCGTGGCGCGCTGGTCGCCGCACAGCACGACGAGCAGGTTGGCGACCATGGTGGCCTTGCGCTCGTCGTCCAGCTCGACGATGTGGTCTTGCTCCAGCCGGGTCAGCGCGCCCTGCACCATCGTGACAGCGCCTTCGACGATCTTCTCGCGTGCGGCGATGATGGCGGCGGCCTGCTGGCGCTGCAGCATCGCCTGTGCGATCTCGGGGGCGTACGCCAGCGATGAGATCCGGGCTTCGACCACGCGCAGCCCGGCCAGCGCGATGCGCGTGCCCACCTCGTCCGCCAGCTCCTGCGCGATCTGCTCGGTCGAGCCGCGCAGGCTCTCGACGTCCGGATTGGTCGAGTCATACGGGTGCGTCGAGGCGATGTGGCGCAGCGCCGACTCGGACTGCACGGCGACGAACTGCTCGAAATCCTCGACGGCGTACACGGCCTTGGCGGTGTCCTCGACCTGCCACACGATGATCGCCGCGATGTTGACCGGATTGCCGTCGGCGTCGTTGACCTTCAGCTCGTTGGTCTCGAAGTTGCGCACCTTGACCGATACGAGGGTGCCGCCGCTGAACGGCCTGGTCAGCCACAGGCCCGGCTTGCGGATCGTCCCGATGTAGGTGCCGAAGAACTGCAGCACGCGCGTCTGGCCGGGCGCGTTGATCTTGATGGTGCTGAACGCCAGCAGGCCGATGAAGAAGATGATGATGCCGAACGTGATGCCGGCGACCTGCCCGCCGCCTTGGCTGCCCGCGCCCACGACGACCAGTAGCACTCCGATGATGAGCAACACGATGACGCCCAGCAGGCCCAGGCCGCCGGGAATGTGCCAGGCGGGGCGCTCCTCGACAGGTGTTGCCAGAATGTCATTCGGTGCCGCAAGCGGTTCCGTCGGCGATGTGCTCATGATGGCTCCCTCTATGAAGTGATATCACGATGCTAGCGCACTGAGCCGGGTTCGTGGGCCGGTCTGGCCTGCGCCACCGCTGGCGCGTAGGCTCAGAGGGTAAGGCAGCCGGTCAGGATGGGGCGGGCGTCGAGTCGATGGAGGAGACGATGGCCGGCAGGCTGGGCACCCGACCCGGATTCGGACATATGGCAGACATGGTGCGCGGGGCGTTGGTGCCCGTGCATCCGGACGGACGCCGGTTCGTGGCCGGCGCTGTGGCGCTGGCTCTGGTGGGCTGGCGCTGGCGCCCGGTGCGCTGTCTGGGCCTCGCCCTGGCCGGCGCGATGGCGTTCTTCTTCCGCAACCCCGCACGCGTGCCCCCGACGGGCCGGACGGACGTCGTGGTCGCCCCCGCCGACGGCGAGATCTGTGCGGTCGACCTGGCGGTGCCGCCGGTCGAGGCCGGGCTCGGCGCGCAGGAGCGGCGCCGCATCAGCATCTTCTTGTCGCTGACCGACGTGCACGTGCAGCGCGCCCCGGTCGCGGGCCGCGTCATGGGCATCGCCCACACGGCGGGGACGTTCGTCTCGGCCGACCTGCCCGAAGCGTCCGACCACAACGAGCGCACCGTCCTGGTGCTGCGCACGCCCGCGGGTGCGGACGTCGCGTGCGTCCAGGTTGCGGGCATGATCGCCCGGCGCATCGTGACGCAGACGGCGGTGGGCGACGACCTGGCGCTGGGGCAGACGTACGGCCTGATTCGCTTCGGGTCTCGCGTCGACCTGTACCTGCCCGCCGGGGTGGCGGTGGACGTCCAGGTGGGCCAACGGACCATAGGCGGCGAGACCGTACTGGGGCGGCTCTCGTGAGCGCGGCACCTGGCAACACCCGGGGTGGCGCGTCCGAGGCGGTCGCGATGCTGCCCAACCTGGTCACACTGCTGGCGCTGGCCTGCGGCCTGACCGCGATCCGCGAGGCGCTGTCGGGGCACTACGGTGCGGTGATCCTGCTGTTGGTGGCCGAGGCTGTCCTGGACGGCATGGACGGGCGTTTGGCGCGCAGGCTGGGTGCCACGAGCAGCATGGGCGAGCAGCTGGACTCGTTGTGTGACGCGATCGGGTTCGGCGTGGCGCCGGCGATGGTGGTCTTCTCGCTGATCGAGCCGCACATGCGCGGAGCCGGCACGCTGGCCTGGTTCGCGGCGCTGTTCTATGCCAGCTGCGTCGTGCTGCGGCTGGCGCGGTTCAACACGCTGATGGACGACCACACGCTGCCGCGGTACCACAAGGAGTTCTTCGTCGGCGTGCCCGCACCGGCCGCCGCGTGGCTGGTGCTCGCCCCGGTGCTGGCCTATCAGGCTTTCGGACGTGGCTGGTGGACGAACACCGGCGTGTGCTGCGCCTGGCTGGTGGTGATCGGCGTGCTGGCGTTCTCGCGGCTGCCCACGTACTCGGCCAAGACGGTCAAGGTGACCAAGCGCTTCGCACCGGTGCTGTTGCTCATCGCCGCGGCGCTCATCGCGGGGCTCTTCACGTTCGTCTACCCGACGATGCTGATCGTGCTGGTGATCTACATCGCGCACATCCCGTTCGCCGTGCGCCGGTTTGTCTGGTTGTCGCACCACCCGGAGGCCTGGGAGTCGGTCGGCTATCGGATCCCGCGGCGTCGGCGCCGTCCCCGCATTCTGCGGGGGGCCGGCGGGGGATCGCGCGGCGAGACGGCGCGGGTCGGCCGCAACCACCGTCCTTTGCACTGAGTGCGGGGCCGGCGCGGGGTCGCCGGGGATACGATGGGACAAATCCGCACCGCCACAGTGCGTGTGCGCCACTATGCCTGTCAAGGAGAAGACGATGAGCGAACTGTCCTGGAGTCCGACCGATCAGAAGGCGGTCGACATCGCGCGCGTGCTGGCGGCCGATGCCGTCCAGCAGGCCGGCAGCGGGCATCCCGGCAGCGCCATCTCGCTGTCCGGCGTGGCGTACCTGCTGTACCAGAAGGTCATGGCGATCGATCCGTTGGATGCGCACTGGCTGGGCCGCGATCGCTTCGTCCTGTCGGCCGGGCACGAGTCGATCATGCAGTACGTGCAGCTGTACCTGGCTGGCGCGGGTCTGGAGCTGTCGGACCTCAAGTCGCTGCGCACGATGGGCTCGAAGACGCCGGGGCACCCCGAGTACGGCCACACACAGTTCATCGAGTGCACGACCGGCCCGCTGGGCGCCGGCTTCTCGATGGCCGTCGGCATGGCGATGGCGGCCCGCCGCCAGCGCGGCCTGTTCGACCCGCAGGCCGGTGGCACCAGCGTCTTCGACCACTTCGTCTACTGCATCGTCGGCGACGGCTGCCTGCAGGAGGGCGTGCAGTCCGAGGCCGCCTCGCTGGCCGGCACGCAGGGCCTGGGCAACCTCGTCGTCATCTACGATGACAACGACATCACGATCGAGGGCGACACCAAGATCGCCTTCGACGAGGACGTGCTGGCCCGCTTCAAGGCCTACGGCTGGGACACGCACGACGTCGACTTCACCCCGGGCGCCAACGGCGGCGCGTACGCGGAGAAGCTGGGCGACGTCTACGACGCCATCCAGGCCGCCAAGCAGGTCAGGGACAAGCCGTCGATCATCCGCGTGCACACGATCATCGGCTGGCCGCTGCCCAACCGCGCCGGCACGGAGGCGATCCACGGCTCGCCGATCGGCGTGCCCGAGATCAGCGCGCTCAAGGCCGAGCTGGGCTTCGAGGACACGCCCTTCGCGATCGACGAGGGCGTCGTCGAAGACGTGCGCCACGCGCTGCGCTCGCGGGCGTCGCTGCTGCGCGAGAGCTGGGACGAGCGCTTCGCCGCCTGGCAGGCCGCCAACCCGGCGCAGGCCGCGCTGCTGGTCCGCGCGCAGGCCCGCACGCTTCCGGACGACCTGGCCCTGCCGAGCTTCGACCCGAAGCCCATGAGCACCCGCAAGGCGTCCGGGCTCGTGATCTCGGCGCTGGCCGACCAGGTGCCCGAGCTGTGGGGCGGCTCGGCCGACCTGGCCGGGTCGAACCTGACGACGATGACCGGGCAGCCGAGCTTCCTGCCGTCCGATCTGACCACCGCCGAGTGGCCCGGCGGGCCCGGCGGGCGCGTGCTGCACTTCGGCATCCGCGAGCACGCGATGGGCGGCATCCTCAACGGCATCACGCTGGAGGGCCTGACGCGCGTCTTCGGCGGCACGTTCTTCGTGTTCAGCGACTACATGCGCCCGGCCGTGCGGCTGGCGGCGCTGATGCGCATCCCGAGCATCTTCGTGTGGACGCACGATTCGATCGGCGTCGGCGAGGACGGCCCGACGCACCAGCCGGTCGAGCACCTGGCCAGCTACCGTGCGATCCCGGGCCTGGCGATGGTGCGCCCGGCCGATGCCAACGAGACGGCCGTGGCCTGGCGCGAGGTGCTGCGGCGTACGGACGGCCCGGCGGCGCTGGTGCTGAGCCGCCAGGACCTGCGCACGGTCGATCGGACGGACGAGGGTGGGTTCGCCTCGGCCGAGGGGGTGGCCCAGGGCGGCTACGTGCTGCGCGACGCGCGCGGCGGGGTGCCGCCGCAGGTGATCCTGATCGGCACCGGCTCGGAGGTCGAGATCGCGTTGGACGCCCAGGATGCGCTGGAGGACGCGGGCGTGGCGACGCGGGTCGTGTCGATGCCGTGCCAGGAGTGGTTCGACGAGCAGGACGCCGCCTATCGCGAGTTGGTGCTGCCGCATGCGGTGCGCGCCCGGGTCAGCGTCGAGGCGGGTCTGGCGCTTGGCTGGGCCAAGTATGTCGGCGATGCCGGGCGCAGCGTCTCGCTGGAGCACTTCGGTGCGTCCGGGAAGGCCTCGCTGCTGTACCAGGAGTTCGGCATCACCGCCGCGGCAGTCGTGACGGCGGCCCGGGAGTCGATGGCGGTGGCAGGGTAGTCCACATTTCGGTGATTTCGTGCTCGTTAGCGTGCTCGTGGGTATAAGCTGCCTGAGACATCCGGGATTCGCTTGCCGGATATCTTGGCGTTGAGCAGCACCCGGCTGCCTGCGCGACCCTCTTTTTACCGTCTGGGAGCACGAATGGCACTGAACTTGTTGCGGACCAAGTCCGTCGAGCAGTCGTTGAACGATGCGGACGAGCCCGAGTACCAGTTGCGCAAGACGCTGTCGGCCTTCGACCTCACGGTCTTCGGCATCGGTGTCATCATCGGCGCGGGCATCTTCACACTCACCGGTCGCGCGGCGCACAACGCCGCCGGGCCGGGCGTGATTCTGAGCTTCATCCTCGCGGCCGTGTGCTGCGCGCTGGCCGCCATGTGCTACGCCGAGTTCGCCTCGACGGTGCCCGTGTCCGGCTCGGCGTACACCTTCTCCTACGCCGCGCTCGGTGAGATCTTCGCGTGGATCATCGGTTGGGATCTGATCTTGGAGATGTTCCTGGCCGCGTCGGTCGTGGCGCAGGGATGGAGCGCGTACTTCGGCACGTTCCTCGATCAGATCACCGGCAAGGCGACCGGCCAGCACGTGCTGCCCGACGTCATCGCGAACGGCGCCAACGGCAACTCGGTGCCGTTCAACATCGATCTGATGGCGGTGCTGCTCGTCCTCGTGCTCGGCGCGATCATGATCAAGGGCATCAAGGAGTCGATGCGGCTCAACCGGGTGCTCGTCATTCTCAAGGTCACCATCGTGCTGTTCGTCATCATCGCCGGCATCGCCTTCATCAACCGCAACAACTGGTCGCCGTTCATCCCGACGCCGGTGTCGCCGGAATCGGCGGGCGTGGCACAGATGGGCGGGATGACGCAGCCGCTGCTGCAGTGGATGAGCGGGTCGTCGCCGATGATCTACGGCTGGGGTGGTGTCGTGGCCGGCGCGGCGCTGGTCTTCTTCGCGTACATCGGCTTCGACATCGTGGCGACCACGGCCGAGGAGGCCCGCAATCCCAAGCGCGATCTGCCGATCGGCATCATCGCATCGCTGGTCATCTGCACCATCTTGTACTGCGTGGTCGCGCTGGTGATCACGGGCATGCTGCCGACGAGCGAGATCCCGCAGTCGGCGGCGCTGGCGCAGGCGTTCACGCTTGTCGGCAAGCCGTGGATCGCGATCATCATCTCGGCGGGCGCCGTGTGTGGCCTGACCACGGTCGTGCTGACCATGATGATCGGCTCGACGCGCTTGCTGTTCGCGATGAGCCGCGACGGCTTCTTCCCGACGCCGTTGGCCAAGGTGAGCCCCAAGACGAAGACCCCGCTGGCCCTGGGCACCATCGTCACCGTCGTGTGCGCGATCGTCGCCGGGCTCACCCCGGTCGGAATCCTGGAAGAGATGGTCAACGTCGGAACGCTGGCCGCCTTCGTCCTGGTGTCGGTCGCGGTGATCGTGCTGCGCAAGAAGCGCCCCGATCTGCAGCGGCCGTTCAAGGTGCCGTTCATGCCGGTGATCCCGATCCTGTCGGCGGCGATCTGCATCTACCTGATGCTCAACCTGGCCGTGGAGACGTGGCTGCGGTTCCTGATCTGGTTGGTGATCGGCTTCGCGATCTACTTCGGCTATTCGCACTGGCACACGCGCATGCAGACCGGCAAGACGCTGCACGACGGCGCGGCTCCGGTCGAGTCGGCGCCCGTGCAGGAGTAGGCCGGCGGACCCGGACGTTCGTCTGGGCGGTGCGCCTGCGGGTATCATATCGGGGCCGAGCAGGGTCGGCGTGTGGCATGTGGCGTCGGACGACGTCATTGCGCCAGGCAGCCTGTCGGCCACCGAGGAGCAAGCATGGCGCTGAACCTACTGCGCACCAAGTCCGTCGAGCAGTCGCTGGCCGATGCCGATGAACCCGAGTACAAGCTGCAGCGGACGCTGTCCGCTTTCGACCTGACGGTTTTCGGCGTCGGCGTGATCATCGGGGCCGGCATCTTCACCCTGACGGGGCAGGCGGCCCACAACGCAGCCGGGCCCGCGGTGATCGTCAGCTTCGTCATCGCCGCGCTGTGCTGCGCCCTGGCGGCCATGTGCTACGCCGAATTCGCCTCGGCCGTGCCCGTCTCGGGATCGGCCTACACGTTCGCGTACGCCGCACTGGGCGAGATTTTCGCGTGGATGATCGGCTGGGATCTGATTCTGGAGGTGTTCCTGGGGGCGTCCGTGGTGGCGCAGGGATGGAGCGCGTACTTCGGCACGTTCCTCGACCAGATCACCGGCAAGCCCGCGGGGCAGCACGTGCTGCCCGACGTCATCGCGAACGGCGCCAACGGCCACACGGCGGGCTTCAGCATCGACTTGATGGCGGTGCTGCTCGTCCTCGTGCTGGGGGCCGTGATGATTCGGGGCATCAAGGAATCGATGCGTCTGAGCCGGGTGCTGGTCGTGCTCAAGGTTGCCATCGTGCTGTTCGTCATCATCGCCGGCATCGTGTTCATCAACCGCAACAACTGGTCGCCGTTCGTTCCGGCCCCGATGTCGCCCCAGGATGCGGGCGTCGTGCAGGCGGGCGGGATGACGCAGCCGCTGCTGCAGTGGCTGGGCGGGTCGTCCCCGATGATCTACGGCTGGGGCGGTGTCGTCGCGGGTGCCGCGCTCGTGTTCTTCGCGTACCTGGGCTTCGACATCGTGGCGACCACGGCCGAGGAGGCCCGCAATCCCAAGCGCGATCTGCCGATCGGCATCATCGGCTCACTGGTCATCTGCACCATCTTGTACTGCGCGGTCGCGCTGGTGATCACCGGCATGCTGCCCACGCACGAGATCCCGCAGTCGGCGGCGCTGGCGCAGGCGTTCACGCTTGTCGGCAAGCCGTGGATCGCGATCATCATCTCGGCGGG
>WRGV01000045.1 GCA_009787035.1 Propionibacteriaceae bacterium
GGCGGCCTGCACCCGATCTTCGCCGTCTACTCCACGTTCCTGAACCGCGCCTTCGACCAGATGCTGATGGACGTCGGCCTGCATCACCTGGGCGTCACGTTCGTCCTGGACCGCGCGGGCGTCACCGGCCCGGATGGCCCCAGCCACCACGGCGCCTGGGACGTCCCGCTGGCCAGCCTGGTGCCCGGCATGCGCATCGCCGAGCCGCGCGACCGCACCCGGCTGCACGATTGCCTGCTCACCGCCGTCGACACCGACGACGGCCCCACACTGATCCGCTACAGCAAGGGCAAGGTGCCCGACGACCTGCCCGCCGTGGCCACCCTCGACGGCCTGGACGTGCTGGTACATCACGCACATCCGCAGGTGCTTGTGGTGGGGTGCGGCGACATGGCGCACGTCGCCTGCGATGTCGCGCGGGCGCTGGCCGCCCATTCCATCGATGCGCTGGTCGTCGATCCGGTGTGGACGATCCCGGTCGCCCCGGGGTTGGTGCGACTGACCGGCACCGTGCGGCTCGTCGTGGTCATCGAGGACAACCTGATCGACGGCGGCGTCGGCTCGCAGCTGGAGCTGGCGATGGACCACGCGGGCATCGAGACCCCGGTGCGCCAGTTCGGGCTGCCCACGCAGTTCCTGGCGGCGGGAAGCCGCGCCCAGGTGTTGGCACACGTCGGTCTGACGCCCAAACAGATCTGCCTGGAGGTCGTCAACACGTACACGCACCTGCGCGATGAGGCCGCCACGCCCGCCGACGAAGCGCTGTCTGCGCGATAACCGGGCCGTGGACGTGCCAGACTGAGATCGTGAGCCAGACTGAAACACCCCGGCGCCCGCGCCACCGTTACACCATGACGCTGGTCATGCTCGTCGTCTGCCTGGGGTTGCTGGGCATCGCCGCCTGGCGGGCCGAACGGTTCCCCGAGGCCACCGCCACCCCGACCCAGCAGGTGCAGACCGCACCAGCTCCCTCCTCGTCACGCTGACCGGGCGCTACGCCTTCCGCTTGGAAATGTTGGCCCACTCGTCGCGCAGACCCACCGTGCGATGGAAGAGCATCGGCTGCGCCGCGTCCTTGGCAAAGTAGCCGAGCCGCTCGAACTGCACGACCGCGCCCGGCGCGGTGTCGTCCGCCAACGCGGGTTCCAGCTTGCAGCCGGTCAACACCTCGACCGAGTTGGGGTTGAGGTCGTCCATCACCTCGCCGGTGCGCTCGCCGGGGACGTCGGCGCTGAACAGCCGGTCGTAGAGCCTGACCTCGGCGTCCACGGCGTGCGTGGCCGATACCCAGTGCATCGTCGACTTGACCTTGCGCCCGTCCGGGGCGTCGCCGCCGCGGGTGGCCGGGTCGAAGCGCGCATGCACCTCGACCACATTGCCCGCCTCGTCCTTGACCACGCTGGTCGCGGTGACCAGGTACGCGCCCCGCAGGCGCACCTCGCGCCCGATCGACAGGCGGAAGAACTTGGGCGGGGCCACCTCGGCGAAGTCGTCGCGCTCGATGAACAGCTCGCCGCTGAACGGGACCGTGCGGGTGCCGTCCGCCGGGTTCTCCGGGTTGTTGCCCACCTCGAACCACTCGACCAGCGGCGCACCGTCCTCGCCGGTAGGCCAGTTGTCGATCACCAGGCGCAGCGGGCGCAGCACGGCCATGCGGCGCAGCGCGGTCTTGTTCAGCTCGGTACGCACATGCGACTCCAGCTCTTCGATGCTGTGCCGCGAATTGGTCTTGTTGACGCCGATGCTGACGCAGAAGTCCCGGATCGCCTTGGCCGGATACCCGCGCCGGCGCAGGCCCCGCAGCGTCGGCATGCGCGGATCGTCCCACCCCGTCACGGTGCCGTCGGCGATCAGCTGCAGCAGCCGGCGCTTGCTGGTGACCGTGTGCGTCAGCTCCAGCCGCGCGAACTCCAGCTGCCGGGGCGCCTCGTACGGCAGCGGAAGCTGGGCCAGGAACCAGTCGTACAGCGGGCGGTGGCTGGCGAACTCCAGCGTGCAGATCGAGTGCGTCACGCCCTCGATCGCGTCCGACTGGCCGTGCGCCCAGTCGTACAGCGGGTAGATGCACCAGGCGTCGCCGGTGTGGTGGTGCTCGGTGTGCCGGATCCGGTACATCACCGGGTCGCGCAGCTGCATGTTCTCGGCTTGCATGTCGATCTTGGCGCGCAGCACGTGCGAGCCATCGGGGAACTCCCCGGCGCGCATGCGGCGCAGCAGATCCAGGTTCTCGTCGGGCGTACGGTCGCGGAACGGGCTCTCGATACCCGGCTTGCCGAAGCCGCCGCGCTGGGCCGAGATGGTCTCGGTGTCCTGGTCGTCGACGTACGCCAGCCCCTTGCCCACCAGGTATTCGGCCCACTCATACAGCTGTTCGAAGTAGTCGGATGCGTACAGCACCTTGCCCGGATGGAAGCCCAGCCAGGCGATGTCGTCAATGATGCTGTCGACGTACTCGACATCCTCGGTGTCGGGGTTCGTGTCGTCCAGCCGCAGGTTGTACGTGCCGGCGAACTGCTCGGCGATGCCGAACGTCGTCACGATCGCCTTGGCGTGCCCGATGTGCAGGTAGCCGTTCGGCTCGGGTGGGAAGCGCGTCTGGACGCGTCCGTGGTAGGTGCCTGCGGTATTGTCGGCCCGCACGGCGTCCGCGATGAAGTCTGTGGCCCCGATCTGTGGCTGTGTCATGCCCGCCAGGTTACTACGAGCCCGGTAGGCAGACCCTGCCCAGGAATCCCGGCCAGGTCAGTTAGGTTGTATAAAGGACGTAGCGAACGAAGGAGGATGTGATGCAAGATCCTACGCAGCTGTTCACGTACTCCGGCTCGATTGACCAGCGCAGCATCCACGCCGAAACCATGCTGGTGACGATGGGGAACTTCATCGACGCGGGCCACGACCAGCGACTGCTCAACCAACACCTGTTGCACACGCTGCCCAACCACGAGCTCGGCCGCTTCGACATGGACCAGCTGTTCGACTACGCCGGACACCGCCCGCAGATCGTCTTCGACAAGGACCACTTCACGTCGTTCCGCGCCCCCAAGATCACGCTGCACCTGGTGCGCGACACCGATGGACAGTCGTTCCTGTTGCTGCGCGGGCCCGAGCCGAGCCTGCAATGGGAACGCATGGCTGCCGCCATCGAGCACGTCATCAACGAGTTCGACGTGCGCAAGACGGTGCTGGTGCAGACCTTCCCGGCGCCCGCTCCCCACACGCGCCCGGTGGTGGTGACGCGGTTCGCGTCCGACCCGGATCTGATCCCGATCAACTCCGGGCTGTCGGTGAGCTTCGAGATGAGCTCGTCGTTCGGCGGCCTGCTGACGCTGCGCCTGGGCGAAAAGGACCACGACGTCATCGGCCTGGCGGCGCACGTGCCGCAGTACCTGGCCGCGATGGACTATCCGGACGCTGCGCTGGCGCTGCTGGCGGCCGTCCGCGAGGTCACGCATCTGAACCTGCCCGACGGCGATCTGACGCTGCGCGCCGTGCAGACCCGCGAAGAGGTGGACGAGTCGGTGGCCGCGTCCCCCGAGCTGCAGGAGGTCATCGCCCGCATCGAGCAGCACCATGACGCCATCATGGCCCAGCGCGGCGCGCCGATCGATCCGGAAAGCCTGCCCAGCGGCGACCAGATCGCCGCGGAGCTTGAGGAATACCTCCGCCGCCTCGGCAGCTCCGGCGACGATGACAACAAGATCGCCTAGGCATCGTCATCTAGGGTTAACGCATGCATGTGTCTAGCACCGCCCTGCTCACCGACGAGTACGAGCTCACGATGATCCGGGCCGCACTGGCCTCGGGAACAGCTCACCGCCGCAGCGTGTTCGAGCTGTTCGCCCGCCGGTTGCCGTCCGGACGCCGCTACGGCGTGGTGGCGGGGGTCGGACGCGCGCTGGATGCCATCGAGCGGTTCCGCTTCGGCGAGCCGGAGCTGGCGTTCCTGCGCGAGCGCGGCGTCGTGGACGCCCGCACCGAGGACTTCCTGGGCGATTTCCGCTTCACCGGGTCGATCTGGGGCTACGGCGAGGGCGACCTGTACTTCCCCGGTTCGCCGCTGCTGACCGTGCGCGGCACGTTCGCGGAGGCCGTGCTGCTGGAGACGCTGCTGTTGTCGATCTACAACTACGACTCGGCGGTGGCCTCGGCGGCCAGCCGCATGACGTTGATGGCCGACGACCGTCCGTGCATCGAGATGGGCGCCCGCCGGGCCAACGAGCGGGCCGCCGTCGCCGCCGCGCGGGCCGCCTACATCGCCGGCTTCGCGGCCACCAGCGACCTGGAGGCCGGACGGACGTACGGCATCCCCACGACCGGCACCGCCGCGCACTCGTTCACGCTGCTGCATGACACGGAGGAGCAGGCGTTCGCCGCGCAGCTGGACACGCTGGGCGAGGACACGACGCTGCTCGTGGACACGTACGACATCGAGACGGCGGTTCGCACCGCCGTCCGGCTCACGCAGGGCCGCCTGGGCGCCGTGCGCATCGACTCTGGCGATCTGCGCACCGCCGCGCAGGACGTGCGCCACCTCTTGGACGACCTGGGCGCGACCCGCACCCGCATCATCGTCACCAGCGACCTGGACGAATACCAGCTGGCGGCCCTGTCCGGGGCGCCGGTGGACGGCTACGGAGTCGGCACCGCGCTGGTCACCGGGTCGGGTGCACCCACGTGTTCGTTCGTCTACAAGCTGGTGGCCCGCGCCGTCGCGGATGCCCCCGACGCGCCGCTGAACCCGGTCGCCAAGCAGTCGGAGCACAAGCGCACGCTGGGCGGACGCAAGTACGCGGTGCGCCGCCTGGACGCCAAGGGCATCGCGGAGGCCGAGCTGGTCGGCGTCGGCCAGCGCCCGGACACCGACGACCACGACCGTCCGCTCCTGCGTCCGCTGGTCGACCACGGCGAGCTTGTCGGGCGCGAACCGCTGCAGGCCGCCCGCGACCGCCACCAGGCCGCCCGGGCCGAGCTCCCGCGCGACGGCTACAAGATGTCGCGGGGTGAGCCCGTCATTCCCACGTTCTTCCTGGACGAACACGGAGCCCCTCTGGCCAACCCGTATGCCGGCTAGACGACACGAAACCACTTGCCACAACGATGTATCGCGCATGCGTTCATCCATGGTCATCTTCGCGTCCTTCACCGGCTCACGGGCGGCGGTCATGATACTGTAAAGACGTCTCTCGGCCCTGTCGCCGCCGGATCGACATCACGCTTGTCCTCGGGCATCCGCGCTGCCGTCAGGCGGGGCGGCCGGCGCGGCACGATCAAGGAAGTGAGATGGCCGATCAACTAACACGATTCCGCGAACTGCGGGACAAGTCGCTGCTTGGCGGAGGCCAGGACCAGATCGAGAAGCAGCACGAGCGCGGCAAGCACACCGCCCGCGAGCGCATCGATCTGCTGCTGGATCCCGGCACGTTCAGCGAGCTGGGCGCCCTGGCCGAGCACACGAAGACCGATTTCGGCATGGATAAGAAGAAGTTCCCGGGCGACGGCGTCGTCACGGGCTTCGGCGAGATCGCCGGCCGACCCGTCGGTGTGTACGCGCAGGACTTCACGATCCTGGGCGGCTCGTTCTCGCAGGTCCAGGCGCAGAAGATCAACAAGATCCAAGACCTCTGCCTCCAGGCCGGCATCCCGTGCATCGGCCTCAACGACTCGGGTGGCGCCCGCGTCCAGGAGGGTGTCTATTCGCTGGCGGCGTACGGCGAGGTGTTCGTCCGCAACGTGTTGTCCAGCGGTGTCATCCCGCAGATCTCGGTCATCATGGGGCCCTGCGCCGGCGGCGCGGTCTACTCCCCCGCCCTGACCGACTTCACGATCATGGTCGAGGGCACGAGCTACATGTTCCTGACCGGCCCCGGCGTCGTCAAGTCGGTGACCGGCGAGGACGTGTCGACCGAGGAACTCGGCGGCTCCACCGTCCACAATGCGCAGTCGGGCGTGGCACAGTTCGCCGCTCCGACCGAAGACGACGCGCTGGAGCTGGTGCGCCAGATCCTGAGCTACCTGCCGCAGAACAACACCGACGATCCGCAGCGCTACCCCAGTGACGACTCGCCGTCCCGCATGGACGAGGAGCTCAACGCCATCGTCCCTGCCGACGACAACCAGGGCTACAGCATGATCGAGGTGCTGGAGCGCGTGTTCGACACGGGCTCGATCCTGCAGGTGCATGAGCAGTACGCACGCAATGCGATCGTGGGCTTCGCGCGTCTGGACGGACGCCCGGTCGGCTTCGTCGCGAACAATCCGCTGTGGATGGCGGGCGTGCTCGACATCGACTCGTCGGACAAGATCAGCCGCTTCGTGCGCCTGTGCGACGTCTACAACGTCCCGGTCATCACGTTCGTCGACTGCCCCGGCTACCTGCCGGGCACGC
The DNA here is from genome assembly GCA_009787035.1 of Propionibacteriaceae bacterium. Lineage (GTDB taxonomy): Bacteria > Actinomycetota > Actinomycetes > Propionibacteriales > Propionibacteriaceae > WRGV01. Next base: position 6,386 of record WRGV01000045.1, read on the forward strand.
AGCAGGAGTACGGCGGCGTCATCCGCCACGGCGCGAAGATCATCTACGCGTACTGCGAGGCCACCGTGCCGAAGATCGTCGTCTACACGCGCAAGGCCGTCGGCGGCGCCTACGTGGCCCTGTCCAGCAAGCAGATGCGCAACGACATCGCGTTCGCCTGGCCCACCGCGCAGATCGCGGTCATGGGCCCGGACGGCGCAGCACCCTTGGTGGCCGGCAAGCAGATCAAGGCTGCGGCGGATCCCGAGAAGGCCCGCGCCGAGTTCGTGGCGGAATACCGCGAGACCTTCTACAACCCGTATCGCGCGGCCGACATCGGCCAGGTGGACGAGGTCATCGAGGCCCGCGAGACGCGCCCGCGCCTGATCCAGGCCTTGCGCGTGCTGGAGACCAAGGTCGCCACCAGCCCGCACAAGAAGCATGGCGTGATTCCGAGCTAGGGGCAACGATGGCAGAAACCTCCAGCTTGAGCGCTCAAGACCAAGCGACGCTCGCGTCCATCGCGATCGCCCTGCACACGCATCTGGCCACCAGCGGCGAGATGCTGGACGACAGCGATCCCGCCGTCCTGGCGGCCATCGCCCTGGCCGTCCACACCGCGCTGGGCGAGCAGGGTCAGCCTGCCGCACCAGCCACCCTCCAGTCCCCGGCCAACCGCCCCTGGGTGGTCATCGGCCGTAGCTTGCAAATCCACACATGGCAACGGAGTTGATCATCATGACTCGCTACATCATCAATCTCAACAACACTTCGCACGTCGTCGACGTCACCAAGACGGGTGCGGACGAATACTCGGTGGCCGTCGACCCGACGGGCCCGGCGCCCGCGCCGGTCGTCGTCGCCGCGCCCGCGGCTGCGGCACCCAAGCCGGCCGCCCCGGCAGCCCGTCCGGCCGCCCCGGCCGCGCCCAAGCCCGCTGCGGCCGCCGCCGGCAAGGGACCCAAGTTCACGGCCCCCATGCCCGGCACCATCGACTCCATCGCCGTCAGCGTCGGCAGCGCCGTCAAGAAGGGCGACACCATCTTGGTGCTGGAGGCCATGAAGATGAAGAACGACCTCAAGTCGGACGTCGACGGCACGATCGCCTCGATCAACGTCGCCGCCGGCCAGCAGGTCAAGTTCGGCGAGGTCCTCGCGACCTTCGAGTGAGACGCCTCTCACAGTCCATCAAAGATGGGGGTGGCAGCCGCGCGCTGCCACCCCCATTCTTCATAGACTGAACCCATGCTCAACTTGGACCGACTCCCCTACGGCGGCGACTACAACCCCGAGCAGTGGCCGCCCCCGATCTGGGACGCCGACGACGCGGCCTTCGACCAGGCCCACATCAACACGGTGACGCTCGGGGTCTTCGCGTGGTCGCTGCTGCAGCCCGACGAACAGACCTACGACTTCTCCAGCCTGGACGCCGCCATCGACCGCGCGGAGCGGGCCGGACGCCTCGTGGTGCTGGCCACGCCGACGGGCGCGGTGCCGCCGTGGCTGGCCAGCGCCCATCCCGACGTCATGCGCACCGACTTCGAGGGACGCCGGCACGTCTACGGGCAGCGCCACAACGCCTGCCCCCTCAGCCCCAGCTTCGCCCGTTGGTCGGTTGCGATGGCGGACGCGCTGGCCGCCCGCTACGCCGGACGCCCGTCGGTGATCGCCTGGCACATCGGCAACGAATACGGCGGCGCCTGCTACTGCGACGCCTGCGCGCGCGGGTTCCGCGCCTGGCTGCGCGCCCGCTACGCCAGCCTGGACGCGCTCAACACCGCCTGGAACACGACATTCTGGTCGCACGTGTTCACCGACTGGGATCAGATCGTGCCGCCCAACGCCCTGTCCGAGCACTGGCGCGGCGAGGATCACACGGCGTTCGCCGGCATCACGCTCGACTACCGCCGCTTCATGACCGACGCCATGCTGGCGCGCTTCGACGCCGAGAAGCAGGCGATCCGCCGCCACGACCCGGACACGCCCATCACGACCAACTTCATGGGCCTGTACCGCCCGCTCGACTACCACCGCTGGGCCGATGCGCTGGATTTCGCGTCGTGGGACAACTANCCGCCCACGATGCACAGCGAGGCCCGCATGGCGCTGACGCACGACCTCATGCGCGGCCTCAAACAGGGCCGGCCGTTCTGGCTGATGGAGCAGACGCCGAGCCGCACCGCCTCGCGCGACGTCAACCCGGTCAAGGCGCCCGGCGTGATGCGGCTGTGGAGCTGGCAGGCCATCGCGCACGGCGCCGACGCCTGCTGCTTCTTCCAGATGCGTGCCTCGCGCGGGGCCTGCGAGAAGGACCACGGCGCGCTGCTCGACCACTCCGGCCGCACCGACACGCGCGTGTTCACCGAGATGGCACAGCTGGGCGAGGAACTGGAACGCGTCGGCGGCCGACTGCTGGACGCCCGCACCCCGGCCCGGGTGGCGCTGCTGTACGACTGGGACTCCTGGTGGGCCCTGGAGATGGCCGACGGACCCAACCGGAAGCTGAGCTACATCGACGTCCAGGTCGCCTGGTACACGCCGCTGTGGCGCCGCGGCATCGGGGTGGATGTCGTGCCCGTGGATGCCGACCTGTCCGGCTATGATGTGGTGCTCGCCCCGGCGCTGTACATGATCAAGGACGACATCGCCGAGCGCCTGGGGGCCGTGGCGGCCCGCGGCGGCACCGTGATCACCGGCATCCTGGCCGGGCATGTGGATGCCAACGCCAACACGTTCCCGATGGACGACCCCGGCCCGCTGGGGCCGCTGTTCGGGGTNCGCGTGGACGAGGTGGACGCCCGCGAACCGGGCGACCGGGTGCCGGTGCGCTGCCCCGACCTGGATGCCACCGGCGACGGCGGGCTCAT
>WRGV01000046.1 GCA_009787035.1 Propionibacteriaceae bacterium
TGGAGGCGGGCCGCCTCGGCGCCGACACCGGCGCCTGGATCGAGCTGGCCGATGCTGCCACACGAGAGGCACCTGCCCGAGATGCTGCTGCGCGAGAGGCACCTGGCCAAGATGCCCCCACGCGAGAGGCACCTGCCCGAGATGCCCCCGCACGAGGGGAGGCCGCCTGACGCGCACTGCCTTCGATGGCGCCCCCGCCTGCGCTGGGCGCACGAGTCTGATCCCCCGCACACAATCCCGCAACCACACAACCGCAACAACACAACCGCAATCACACAACCGCAATCACACAAGGGAGTGACCATGACAATCCACAAGAGATGGTGCGCGGTGGCGCTGTGCGCAGGCCTGGGCCTGGCCATGGCGGCGTCGGCATGTTCCAGCAAGACCGCGGGCGAAGGATCGTCCGCAAGCCCGGGCGCGGCTGGACAGGTGACCCTCACGGTCACCGGTCTGCTGCCCGGTTCGACGACGGCCGCCTATCAAGGCCTGGCCGACCAGGTGTCCGCCTTCGAGGCCGCCAACCCCGGCATCCGCGTGATCACGATGGACTACGAGTGGAAGGCGACGACGTTCGCGGCCGACCTGGCCGGTGGCACGCTGCCCGACGTGTTCGAGATCCCCTTCACCGACGGCAAGACGCTGATCGCCAACCAGCAGATCGCCGATCTGAACCAGTACATCAAGCAGTTCCCCTACGACGGCGGCTTCAACCCGAACGTGTTGCAGTACGGCCAGGGCACCGACGGCGACGTCTATGCCATCCCGGCCAAGTCGATCTATGGCGTCGGGCTGCACTACAACCGCGACCTGTTCACCAAGGCCGGCCTCGACCCGGACAAGCCTCCGACAACGTGGGATGAGGTGCGTTCCGATGCTAAGGCCATCGCGGCGACGGGCGCGGCGGGCTTTTGCCAGATGTCCAACAACGGCACCGGCGGCTGGCAGCTGACGGTCGACACGTACGCCCGCGGCGGGCGCATGGAGACGGTGGATTCGGCTGGCAAGGCGACGGCGACGCTCGACAACGCGGCCACCAAGGCGTCGCTGCAGTATCTGCAGACGCTGCGCTGGACGGACAATTCGATGGGCTCGACCTTCACGTACGACTGGGGTTCGATCAACCAGGCGTTCGCGGCCGGGCAGTGCGGCATGTACACCTCGGGGCAGGATGTGTACACGTCGCTCGTCCAGTCGAACGCCATGAACCCCGACATGTACGGCCTCACGATGATCCCGCTGGAGGGCGCCGATTCCGGCGTGCTCGGCGGTGGCACGCTCGCGGCCGTGTCGGTGAAGGACACCGACGCGCAGAAGGCGGCGGCCGTCAAGTGGATCTCGTACTACTACCTGGGTCGCTACGCGAGCCAGGAAGCGGCCGTCACCGCGGCCAAGCTGTCGCTGGCCAACAACCAGCCGGTCGGCGTGCCCGAGCTGCCCATCTTCTCCGATGCCAACCTGGCGCAGTACGAGCAGTGGGTCAAGCCGTACGTCAACGTGCCGCTCGATCACATGACCGGCTTCACCGACAAGATCGGCGCCGCCACGCTGATCAACGAGCCGCCGGTGGCCACGCAGGACGTCTACGCGGCCCTCGATCCGGTCGTGCAGGCGGTGCTGACCGACAGGAACGCCGACATCGATGCGCTGCTGACCACGGCCAACACGGCCGCGCAGCGCGCCATCGACAGGGCGCAGACGGCCAGCTGAGCGCCGGGGTTGGCGGGTCTGCTGACACAGTGGGACAAACTCGACCCGGTCGGGCGTTCGGGGCCACGTGAAGGGGCCATACGGGCGCATCGGGTCGGGTTTGTCCCGCGCAACGGGGAAACGGGGGAGAGGGGAACCCATGACCGACGCGGTGGCCAACACGGGCGCCCGGGCGCAGGGCGCCCGAGCGGTCGGGCCAAACGGGACACAATGGACCGGCGCGCCCGAAAANCCGCCGATGCGGGCCGCAGGCCCGTCCCGAGGGGCCGATATGTCCCGCAAGGGCGGCTCCCGGCCCGCGCGGCGCATGCACGGCTGGGTGCGCCGCGGCGGGCTGTCGACGCTGGCGTTCACGGTGCCGATGCTGTTCATCTTCGGCATCTTCTCGTGGTACCCGATCGTGCGCACGTTCACGATGGCCTTCCAGGCCACCAACCTGGCCGGGGTGTCGAAGTGGGTCGGCCTGGAGAACTTCCGCTGGGTGCTGACCGACCCGGACTTCCCGAAGGCCTGCCTCAACACCGCGTATTTCGCCTTGTTGGCGCTGATCATCGGCTTCCCGCTGCCGCTGATCGGCGCGGTGCTCATGAGCGAGGTGCGGCGCCTGCGCGGCCTGTTCACCGTGCTGGCCTACCTGCCCGTGGTGATCCCGCCGGTGGTGTCGGTGCTGCTGTGGAAGTTCTTCTATGACGGCGCCCCCACCGGCGTGTTCAACACGCTGCTCGGCTACATCGGTTTGGGGCCATATCCGTGGCTCAACAACCAGCAATGGGCGATGCCGTCGCTGGTGCTGGAGGCGACGTGGGCCGGGGCGGGCGGCACCGTCATCATCTACCTGGCCGCGCTGATCGGCGTGCCGCGCGAGCTGTACGAGGCCGCCGAGGTGGACGGCGCGGGCATTTGGCGCAAGATCTGGCACGTCACGCTGCCCGGCCTGCGGGGCATCCTGCTGATCACGTTCATCCTGCAGATCATCGCGACCGCGCAGGTGTTCCTGGAGCCGTACCTGTTCACGGGCGGCGGCCCCAACAAGGCCACGCTGACGATCCTGCTGATGATCTACAACTACGCCTTCGGTGCGTCGCTGGGCTCCGACTACGGGGCCGCCACCGCGCTGTCGCTGATGCTGGCCATCGTGCTGGCGATCTTCTCGCTGGTCTACTTCCGCGTGACCCGGTCCTGGAGCCAGTCATGAGCCGCCGCAAACCCGACACCGAGCCCGCGCCGCTGGAGCGCGGCCTGGTCAGCGCGTACGAACGGCGCCGTCCCGGCGTGCGGGTCACGCTGTGGTGCATCAACGCCTTCCTGTTTTGCTTCCTGGTGCTGGCCTGCCTGGGGCCCATGTATCTGCTGCTGAAGTCGGCCATCACCCCGACGCAGGACATCATCCGCACCCCGCTGGCCTTCTTCCCGCACGGGGTGGCGTGGTCGAACCTGTCGGACGCCTGGAACAAGGTGCAGATCAGCCACTACTTCCTCAACACCGTCGTCATCTGCGCCGGGTCGTGGTTCTTCCAGCTGCTGGTCGCCACGACGGGCGGCTACGTGCTGTCGGTGCTGCGCCCCGCGTACGCCGTCGTGCTGAACGCCCTGGTCGTGTGCACCCTGTTCGTGCCGATGGTCGTGCTGCTCGTGCCGCTGTACCTGACGGTGTTGCATCCGCCGCTGATCGGCACCTCGCTGCTCAACACCGTGTGGGCCGTGTGGCTGCCCGCGGGCGCGTCCGCGTTCAACGTCGTCATCGTCACGCGGTTCTTCGACTCGCTGCCGCGCGAGGTCTTCGAGGCCGCGCGGGTGGACGGCGCCGGCCCGTTCGCCCTGTTCTGGCGCATCGTGTTGCCCATGTCGAAGCCCATCCTCGGCGTCGTGTCGGTGTTCGCGTTCGTGGCGGCGTGGAAGGACTTCCTGTGGCCCATGCTCGTGCTCAAGAAGACGTCGATCCAGACGCTGTCGGTGCGCCTGCCCGCCATCCAGTCGCACACCGACCTGGGCGTCTTCCTGGCCGCGCTGGCCATCTCGACGCTTGTGCCGGTGGTCTTCTTCCTCGTGTTCCAGAAGTTCTTCCTGTCTGGGGCCGGCATGGGCGGCGCGGTGAAGGGGTGAGCCACGCCGGTGCCAGATCGGGTACGGACGGCGTCCGGACGAACTAAGCTTGCGGCCATGCCGATTCCGCTGCCATATGTGCCCGATCCCGACCGTTACGACGGGAGGATGCCCTACCGCCACGTCGGCAATTCCGGGCTGCAGCTGCCCATCATCAGCCTGGGCGTGTGGCAGAACTTCGGCAACGACACGCCCTTCGAACGCCAGGAGCAGATTCTGCGCCGGGCGTTCGACCTGGGCATCACGCACTTCGACCTGGCCAACAACTACGGCCCGCCGTCCGGCACCGCGGAGGAGAACTTCGGACGTCACCTGCGCCGCAGCTTCGCGGGGCTGCGCCACCAGCTGGTCATCTCGACCAAGGCGGGCTACGACATGTGGCCCGGGCCGTACGGCCAGGGCGGCTCGCGCAAGTACCTGCTCGACTCGCTGGACGAGTCGCTGGCGCGCATGGGCCTGGATCACGTGGACATCTTCTACTCGCACCGTTTCGACCCGGATACGCCGATGGAAGAGACGATGGGCGCCCTCGACTACGCCGTCCGGTCGGGTCGGGCGCGCTATATCGGCATCTCGTCGTACTCGGCTCCGCGCACGCGCGAGGCGCTGGCGATCCTGCGCAGCCTGGGCACGCCGTGTCTGATCCACCAGCCGTCGTACTCGCTGTTCAACCGCTGGATCGAGCAGCCGTACCAGCGCGAGGGCGCCACTGCGCCGGGCGAGCGGCTGATCGACGTGCTGGCCGACGAGCATCTGGGCTGCATCGCGTTCTCGCCGATGGCGCAGGGGCTGTTGACCGACAAGTACCTGAACGGCATCCCGGCCGGCTCGCGCGCCGCGCTGCGCCCTAGCTGGCGCGACTCGATGCTGACCCCGGCCAACCTGGAGCGCATCCGCGGCCTGGGCCGCATCGCCGAGCAGCGCGGCCAGACGCTGGCCCAGATGGCCGTGGCCTGGGTGCTGCGCCAGCCGGTGGTGACCTCGGCGCTGGTCGGCGCGTCCAGCGTCGCCCAGCTGGAGAACACCGTCGGGGCGCTGGAGCACCTCGACTTCACCCCGGCCGAGCTGGCCAGCATCGACGAGCTGGCGCAGGAGGGCGACGTCAACATCTGGCCCTCCAGCTACATGTAGGCGCCGCGATGCGCCTGTGGGCGCACCGCTGCACGTCGGCGTCCGTCCGTGCGGGAACACCCCGGGGGACGGACGCCGTCGCATCCAGGGACATGGGTGCGCTCACATTTCTTTATGCCTACCTGACAAGGTGATTTGTTCTCGTGGATAGGCTCATACTGTCGCAGCAATCCAAAGCGACAGACCGAACCCCCGGTCTGCTGGACACGCGCGACAGGAGTGAACGATGGCGAGGACGCGAGCCTTCCGGACGATGGTCCTGGCGCTTGCTGCCCTGACGGTGGTGCTGATCACCGCGGGCCCGCTGCGGCATGCCGAGGCCGCGGGCAACACATACTACGTGAACAGCACCAATTTCGGTTACACCAGCGGCTCCGACAGCTGCACGGCCGGATCGGACACCTACAGCTCCACGACCTCCAACAACAAGTGCACGCTGGGAGCCGCGCTGACGGCGGCCAACTCGTCCGGCACCACGTCCGCCCCCGCGACCGTCACGCTCGCGACGGCGTTCGCCGCGGCCGGCAACCACACGATCAGCGCCACCACGTCGGCGTCCTCCTGGATGTCCACCACCGTCACCAACCAGCTGGGCCAGGGCAACGGGGCGTACTACACGATCACGGCGCCGATGACGGTCAACCTGCAGAACAAGCTGGCCATCCACGACACCACGTCCAACGACCGCACGACGATCTACATCAGCGGATCGCACGTCAGCCTGCTCAACGCGAGCGACATCCAGTCGAGCGCGACATCGATTGTCGTGGCGAGCAGCGCGAACACCGTCACCATCAACGGGGGGACGACCCAGCCGACCGGCGGCACCTCCACGCATCAGTTCCTGGCGGTCCAGGCGGGCGCGCAGAACGTCACGTTCAGCAACTACACGATCGGCAACCTGGTCAATGGCTCCGATGCGCAGTGCGCGTCCGCGGCGGTCTGCTTCCTGGGGGGATCGGGCACGACCTCGAATGTGACGATCGACACCGTGACGTTCGCCTCGACCGCGACGTCGACCACCGGCCGGTGCGACACGATCAACAGCTCCGGCTGTGTCAACCCGTCGATCGTCGTGTACGACGCCACGGTGACGCTCAGCGCGCTGACCGTCCAGAATTGCACGTTCTCCAATCTGCTGGGCGGGTCGTCGACCTATCCGCTGGTGTTCTCCGTGCAGTCGGGCGTGACGATGGCCAACTTCACGTTCCAGCACAACACCGTCAGCAACGTCGCCTCCTGTCCGTCGAGCAGCGTGGGCGTCAACACCTGCGCCCTCATGGTGTTCAACGCGAACATGTCCGCGCAGACGCAGGACAAGGTGTACTTCACCGGCACGAATGCCATCCAGAACAACACGTTCACCGCGACGTCGGCCGCGCCCCAGGGCGGCGTGATCTACTTCGCCGGCATGATCTTCAACACCCCCAATGCCGCGTCGAACGTCTTCATCCAGGACAACAGCTTCGACGGGTTCACGGCATCGGCCATCTGGCTGCAGTATTCGGGCGTGCTGACGGTGCAGCGCAACACGTTCGGGGTGAACAGCTACTCCAACAGCAACGTGCAGTACGAGGAGTGGGGCAACACCGCCAGCGGCACGACCGGCGCCATGTTCGTCAACCAGAGCCCCAGGGCGAACAACCAGATCACCACCTGGTATCCGACCTCGGCGAGCATGGCGGCCCAGGGCATGATGAACATCGCCGTGACGCCGCCGACATCCCAGACGTTCCCGAACGGGGCGCCCTCGGTCGTGCCGCCCACGCCGGTCGACATCGACGTGTTCTGGACGTCCAACATCACCGCCGAGATCTTCGTCGGACGGGTCACGGGCGTGACGAAGGCCAGCACCATCAGCGTGCAGGTGCCGCAGGCGCTGGTGGCCAAGCTGAACTCGAACAACACGCTGCCGGGCTCCATCCGGGTGCAGACGCAATCGGCGGCGCTGTCGCAGCTGGAGTCGTCGCAGTATTCCCGCACCGTGTCGGTCACCGGCACGTACGTCCCGCCCATCGACTTCTCCGTCAAGCTCGCCGCGTACTCCGACTCGGCGCACACGAAGGCGATCCCGGCGGGGACGCCCGTCGCCAAGGGCGCCACCGTGTACTTCGTCTACGTGCTCACCAACCTGAGCAGCGCCGGATCCACCACCGTGGGCCCGATCACCGACGCGTCCGGCAAGACCGTGTGCAGCAATGTCACGCTCGCCGCCGGGGCGACCAACTCGACCAGCTGCGCCTGGTCCGTCACGATGCCGTCCTCATGAGCGCGCGTCGAGGTTTCCCGCCCGCCGCGCGTCGCGAGCAGACCCCGCCGCGGGGCGGCTGGCGCGCGCACCGGGGCTGGATCTGCGCCATCGCCGGATCGGTGCTGGCCGGGCTGGTGCTGGGCTTCGGGCCGACGCTGGCGCTGTTCTCGCACACGGCCGACAGCGTCGCCATCGGCCCGTTCACCGCAGGCAACATAGGCGTGTCGATCGATCCGAACTACAACTGGACGTTGGTGACGCCCCCGAACGACACCATCGGCTACAAGGGTGAGAGCATCTCCGGCGGCCCCGCCGACACCGGGCTCATCGCGAACGCCTGGGTCACCGACGGGCCCAACGCCGACGGCACCAACAACGAAGGCACGACGCTGACGATCGACTACACCGGCACCATCACGGTGACGGGCAACAACATGCTGGTGCAGGTCAATGCGGACAGCATCATCACCGGCACGGTGCAGGCGAACGCTTCGGCGAGCATCACGACGGGCCTGGGCCTCACCGATTCTTCGGGCAACTCGCTGGACACGAGCCAGTCGCTGTCCCCGGGCACGTACAGCTTCCTGCTGGAGGCGTTCGTCTTCGACACCACGTTCGTGAAGGCGGTGCGGTTCGGGTCGAATTCGTCCGACTGGACGTTCCAGATCGGGTATCCGCAGATCACGCTGACGCAGGTGCGATCATGAACCGCCGCCTGGGATTGCTGTGCGCCGGCATCATCGCCGCGACGTCGTTCTTCGCCTCGACCGCGGACGGGGGCGGCACGATGGCGCTGTGGAGCGCCGCGGCCACGCCGTCGGTGCTGCCCAGCGTGCAGGCGGCGCACGGCACGGCGACCGCGCAGGCGGTGGCGACGTCCGGGGGCAGCGTGCTGTTCACCCCGTCCACCTCGTCCAGCGACCCGCAGACGTTCACCACCACGGCGGCCAGCTCGGGCAGCGGGCTGACGTACGGCCCCAGCACCGGATGCACGCTGAAGACGCCGTACGGGAGCGCCACACTGGCCTACCCGATGTGTGCCGCGTACCACCTCAACGTGACGGCCGTGCAGAACGCCCTGGTCGCGGCGATGACCGCCAACCCGCCGTCCAGCGCGACCGGCACCATGCCCACGTACACCGTGACGGGGGCCATCGAGCTGGACGCCGAACTGTGGGGGTACCCCGAGCTCGATGCGGCGTTCAGCGTCGCCGAAACCATCCCGAGCGGCTCGATCGTGGGCGCATCGACGGTCCAGATGTCGTTCGTCTCCTCGCTCAGCGCCTGCGCGGGCACGGCGACCTCGGGCGTCCAAAGCGGCGCCACCGTGCTCATCCCGGCCGGGAACGGCGACAAGAAGGCGACCGAGTACCTGTGCTACGTGCAGAGCTACACGCCGTCGGCCACCTACCAGACGACGGTGACTGCCACCAACGGCTCCTACACACACGACGATTCGTGGTGGGCCCCCCTCTATGACTCGGCCTCCGGAACGGTCATGACCGTGACGATCGGGCTGAATCCGCAGGACTGACGCGGACCCACAAGAGCAGTCGGATGGGGACACCCCGGAAAAGGAGAAGAGGAAATGAAGCAACAACAGAACGGACGGAGGAGGGCAACAGCGGTCGTCGCGATTGCCGCTGGCGTCGCCCTGCTGGCGGGTGGCTCCACCTTCGCCCTGTGGTCGACGCAGGCACAGTTGGCCGCCGGCACGATCCAGTCGGGCGATCTGGAACTGGCGTCCAACGCGACGGCGACGTCGTGGGACGTCAGCATGGGCCGCACCGATGAGATCACGCCGATCACCGACAGCAGCACCAACAAGCTGACGTTCACCGAGCAGACCGCTCCGACGACCGTCAACACGACAGGAAGCGCCGGCGCGTTCATCATGACCGGGCACACGATCACGAGCCTGACTGACTGGTCGATCGTCCCGGGCGACACCGTCGCGCTGGTGGCGCCGTACACCGTCACGCTCAAGGGCGACAACCTGGTCGCCACGCTGAGCATC
>WRGV01000047.1 GCA_009787035.1 Propionibacteriaceae bacterium
GAACTGGAGTACGCCGACGCGGTCACCCTCGGGCGCGCCTTCAACGGCCGCCAGTGGATGACGTCGTAACCCTCGGGACGTAGCCGATTCGGGCCCAAAGTGGCTACGCTGGAGGCAGGTTGGCCCCCCTACAGGTTGACGAGCCCTTCCTTGAGCGAGTAATACATACCGAGCAAAATGCGAGGAGGTGAGGACGATGCGGACGGACGACACGAACAGCACCGGCCATGCGCGACTGTTGGATGCGGTGCGGCGCACCGAGGCCGTGGGCGGGCCGCAGGCGGTCACGCTGTTGGAGCGCATGATCCACGACGCCGACCGGTCCAACTGGGCCGACATCGCCGGCCACGCCCGCCTCACCCTGGCGCACATGCTGCGCGGGAATCCCGCCGGGCGCGACACGTTCACCTCCGCCATCACCTGGCTGGCAGGCCAGCTCGACGCCGACGCCCCGTGGATCGGCTGGTGGGAGCGCTGCCACATCCTGCAGCAGACATCCTGGCTCGTCACCGACCTGTTGCACTACCCGGACGTGCCACTGACCACGCTCAACACCTACCTCGACGACCTGCGCCACCGCGCCGAACACGCCGGGTATGGCCTCGAATCGTCGCTGGCCTGCGCCTACCAGATCGCCCAGCACACCGACGGACACACCGCCGCCGACCCGCTGTTCCGGGTGTGGACGGCGCTGCCTCGCGACGAGCTGTCCGACGAACTCAACATCGGTGTGCGGCTGCGCGTCGAACACATGGCCGCGATGGGCCGTGACCAGGATGCGCTCGACCTGGCCTTCCCGTGCATGGTGCTGGAGATGCTGCCAATCAGCGTCGCCCGCGTCGGACTTCCCGACCAAGCGGCCAACCTGGTGGCACACGCCCTGGCCTGCGCCGCCGACATCACCGACCCGGGGCCCCAAGAGATACCCCTCATGATCTGCCTGCTGAACACGCTGCGCCGCGGCGGCGCCATCGAGGCCGGGCTCGACCTGCTGCGCTGGTGGCCGTCCATGCTGCCGAAGGCCGATTGCGTCGATCCGTTGACCCGCCTCGACCTGCTGACCAGCGCGTACGCCATCGTCGCCCGCGCCGTGGGCGCCGAAATGGGGTCGCACGTCCTGGTCACGCGCACCGGCGAACGGCTTCGCCTGGACGAGCTTGCCCACAACCTGCACCACGGCGCCGCACGCCTGGCCGCACAGTTCGACGCGCGCAACTGCACCGACCGGTACACCGCCCGGCTCGCCCGGTTCGACCCGCACGCCGCCCCGCCGACCGACACCGACACCTACCCGGTGCTGCCCCTGGCCGGACGTCGCGATGGCGCCCACGGCATCTTCCTGGCCGGACGCATGAGCAACCGCAACGAGCACCCGTTCGCCCCGCGCACCGACGACCTGGACGACCTCGACGTCATCGGCCTGAACAATCGCCTGGACGAGGTCACCCGCTGGGGCGGGCAGGCCAACTACGAGGACGTTCGGACCTACTGGATCGCCCATCGCGACCAGGTGCTGGCCCGCAGCGGACGTTCCGCCGACCCGGCCCGCCGGCACAGCGCCGCCAAGGCCGCCATCGACCTGGACGCGGCCACCCTGTGGCAGCCGCACCGGACCGAGCGCATCGACCAGGAGTGGGCGCGCGTGGCCACCCGCTACGAGGCGATCGGCGAACACGCCGAGGCGCTGCTCGCCCGGCAGCTCATCCACATCGATGCACTCGACCTCGGCCGGGCCCAGGCCATCATCCCCGACGTCGACGCCTGCGGCACCCGCGACCAGCGGCTCCAGGCGCGGCTTCGGCTGACCGGACTGGTCAACGGCACCCAGCATCTGTCCGCCGACGAGATCGACGCGCTGCTGACCCCACCGCTGACCGCCAAGGAGCGCTCGTGCTTCGTGCTGCGCGCCGCGCTGCCCATGCCGCTGCCCCGCCTCGCCCAGACGATCGACGAATGCCTCGACATGCTGCAACCCGGCGAATGGCCGTCGCTGCGCGCCTGCCTGCTCGCCCGACGCGCCCTCGTCCGCCTGCGCCTGGCCGATCAACGCGACAACGCGTTCGCCGACCAGCTCGCCGCCGAACACGCCGCCAGCGAAGCTGGCGAACTCGACACGCTCGCCAACGTGCTGCTGCAGCGCGCCCGCGTCGTCTTCGACGATGACTTCGCCGGCGGCGAGCGCAACATGCTGCGCGCCCGCTGGGCCGCGCTGCAGGCGGGCCACCTGGAAAACCAGGCCGCCGCCACCGCCATGCTCGTCGAGCTGCTCCAGGGCGAAGGCCACCTGGACGAGGCGTACGTCCGCCTGCGCGACGCACTGTCGCAGCTCGACGACGACGCCATCCCAGCCCTCCAGCGCCGTCACGACGACCTGCTGCAGCTGCGCGCCCAACTGCGCCGCGCCGGTGCCCACCTCATCCGGCTGCGCGAGAACGCCGAACTCGCCGAACCCGACGGCGAACGCGCCGAGGCCATGATGCGCGCCGCCATCGACGACCTCGACGCCGTCGGCGATGCGCCCGGCCTGGCCATGGCCCATTTCGAGCTCGCCGAACTGCTCACGGACACCGACGCCCTGGAGGCGCTGCACGAGTACGACCTGGCCGACGAGCTCGCGGTCGGCGCCGACACCCCACGCCTGCGGCTGGTCATCGCCCGCGAACGCGTCCACGCCACCTACCTGGCCGACGGTCCGGACGCCGCCCTGGCCACCATCGCCGCCGCTCGCCGCCGCAACGAGCAGATGCAGCTCGCCGTCATCGCCGAACCCGACCTGCGCGAATCCCTCGACTGGGACTTCGAGATCGAGGAGCTCCAGCTCACCGAGAGCCGCGTTCGGGTGCTGCGCGCCGCCAAGCGCATCGACGCCGCCATGGCGCTGGTCGGCGACCTCACCACCCGCTACCAGCAGACCCAGCATCCCACCGCCGCCGTCCGCACCCAGATCCTGCGCGCCGAACTGCTCATGGACCAGGGGAAACGCCAGGCCGGCCTCGACCAGTTCCGCATCGCCTCCGTCGGCGCCCGCGAACTCGGCAACGCCGACCTCGCCCGCTTCGCCGCCATGCGCGGCGCCACCCGCCTCGAAGAGGCCGGCGATGGGGCGGGCGCCAAGGCGTTCTGGGAGTCGCTCATGGGTGAGTCGGAACAGTGACGCCGCGCGCTGCGCGCTATCGGTGACGCCTGCTGCGTCAGGGCGTGACTGCTGCACGTGCTCCAGCTGCGGTATGTGCGTTCCAGCTGCGGTATGTGCGTTCCAGCTGCGGGGAATGCTCGTCGCGGGATCGCTCCCTCGCGCCGGATCCCCTTCGGGGATTCTATCCGGCGCGTTCCGCTCTCCGACCGAAAATCCCGGCGCTCCGGCGAAGCCGGACCGCTGCGGGCATTTCGGCCGACGTCCCGCTCGTGAGCATTCCCCTCCGCTTCCACGCACGCTGAGTTGGCCCCTGCCGCACTTCGCGCTAGCGGTGACGCCTCAGTATGTGCGCTGCGGCTGCGGTCGACGTTCGTCGCGCACGCTGAGTTGGCCCCTTCCGCACTTCGCGCGCACGTCACCTTGTGGGGGTGGGGCTCCTACCGGGCCTGGGCGCGCACGTCACCTTGTGGGGGTGGGGCTCCTACCGAGCCTGGGCGCGCACGTCACCTTGTGGGGGTCCTACCGCGCTTCGCGCGCACGTCGTTGTGAGCGCGAAACCCCTGCGGATGGACGATGCGGGCATCCTCCGATAGGAGGAGAAGCGTGCGCACAAATCATCCTCCGGGAGGTTTTTTACCTAGTCAAAGGTCAGTAATCTCGAAAGCGATCCCAAATTGAGGAGGAATCGTGATCGAACTGATCGACCTGACCAAGTGCTACGGTGCCACCACCGCCGTCGATGGGCTCAGCGTCAGCATCCAGTCCGGGATGGTGACCGGGTTCCTGGGGCCCAACGGGGCCGGCAAATCGACCACCATGCGCATGATCGTGGGGCTCGACAAGCCGACCGCAGGGCGCGTGCTGATCGACGGAAAGGCGCTGATCGATGACCCGGCCCCCATGACCACGATCGGCGCGCTGCTCGATGCGGGCACCGTTCCCAAGGCGTGCTCGGGGCGCAACTACCTGCTCGGCCTGGCGGCCACGCACGGCTTCGGCGCCACCCGCGTCGACCAGCTGCTGGAGCTCACCGGCCTGACGGCCGTGGCCCACCGCCCGTTCAAGACGTACTCGCTCGGCATGGGCCAGCGCCTCGGCATCGCGGCGGCACTGATCGGCGACCCCGAGATCGTGCTGCTGGACGAGCCGGTCAATGGCCTCGACCCCGAGGGTGTGCTGTGGGTGCGCTCGCTGGTCAAGCAGCTGGCCGCCGAGGGCCGCACGGTGTTCCTGTCCAGCCACCTGATGAGCGAGATGGCCCAGACGGCCGATCATCTGATCATCCTCGGACGCGGGCACCTGCTGGCCGACACGCCGATGGACGAGTTCCTGCGGGCCTCCAGCGAGGTGGCCTCGCGCGTGCGCTCGCCGCAGGCGGCGCTGCTGGCCCAGGCGCTGGCCGCGCCCACGGTGCGCGTCAGCTTTGAGGGGCCCGACGAGATCATCGTGCACGGCGTCCAACCGGGCGCCGTCGGCCAGGTCGCCGCGCAGTACGGCTGGGTGATCGACGGGCTCGCCCCGGTGATCAGCTCGCTGGAAGACGCCTACATGCAACTGACCGACTCGTCGGTCGAGTACCGCTCCGGCGCCACAGCACCCCAACCGCTGTACGCGCGCCCGTCCACCTCCAACACCACGTCTGACAAGGAAACCCACTGATGACCACCGCACTGTCCATCCCCCACGTCGCCGCCCCCGCCGATCGCCGGGAACACAATCGCACGTTCACCCGGATGATCGCCTCCGAACTGATCAAGGCCAAGGCGCTGCCGTCCACGCTGTGGTGCGCCGTCCTCACCGTGCTCCTGGGCATGGCGATCACCGCCGGGATCCTGGGCCTGATCCAGCACGACTCGCTGGGCTCCCACCCGCTGCCGCGCGGCATAGCCGTCGGGCTCACGCTGGAGTCGGCCTTCGTCCCGATCATCGCCGGCTGCCTGCTGGCCAGCGTCGAATACGCGAGCAACGCCATCCGCACCACGCTGGCAACCACGCAGCGGCGGGTGGCATGGCTGGGCGCCAAGGCGGTCGCCAGCGTGATCATCCAGGTGATCACGCAGCTGATCGCCGTGATCATGTGTGCGATCGTCGCGGTGACCGTCTGCGCGGCGCGCGGCGTGTCGCTGGCGGTCGAACCCCACCAGATCGGGTGGATCGCGCTGTGCGTCCTGGGCGCGGTCATGCTGCACCTCATGGGCCTGGCGCTCGGCATGCTGACCCGCTCGGCCGCGGCCAGCATCACGATTTCGGTCGGCATCATGTGGGTGCTGCTCACCATCGTCGACATGGCCTCGTACATGCTGCCCTGGATGGTGCACGTGCTGCCCGCCGTGCCGTACAACGCCCTGTCCGCCCTGGTCGGGGCCAACGGTCAGTCCGAGGCGCACACCTGGTGGACGACCCAGCTGGGCGGCGGCACGGTCTGCCTGATCTGGCTGGTCGTGTTCAGCGCCGGCGCGGCGGTGCTGCTCAAGCGCCGCGACGCCTGAGCGAGAGCACGCGGTAGGGTGGAGCCATGGCAATCGGACGTCACAACTGGCGAGTGACAAGCTCCGATGCTGTCGCCCACCCTGCCGCGCCCCGGCGCGTCGGGCAGCACGTCCCGTGGCTCGACCAGTCGCACCGCCGGATCGTGGCCGTGCTGGTCGGGCTGGCGCTGCTGGGCGACATCGCCCTCAACATCGCCTCCACGCAGACCGGCACACCCCACCAGCACGAGACCCCGACGCAGCTCGTGCTGGTCGGCACCTTCCTGGTCGCCGCGCTGGTCGTCGCGGCGCTGCTGGCCCGCTGGCGCCACACCCGTCCGATCGCCCTCATGGTCGCGATCATCGCGTTCGCGCTGGCGCTGACCATCGCCTTCCCGCCCAGCGAGCAGTCCGTCGGGTTCATCCTGACGCTTCTGCTCTTCGCGCTGCTGGGCACGTACTACGTCACGCTGGCGCACGGCACCCCCACGGGCGTCGCCTGGTTCGTCGCCCTGCTGGCCGCCCAGGTCGCCGGGGCGGCGCTGCAGCAGCTCCAGGGCGTCGCGGCGGCGACCTGGCTCTCGTACGTCCTGTCGATGGGGGCCTTCCAGGGCGTCCTGGCGCTGGTCGCGATCGCGCTGGCGTCGCGGCGGCGCTACCTGCAGGATCTGCTGGAGCGCAACCGCATGCTCGCCCTGGAGCGCGACCAGCGGGCGCAGCTGGCCGTCGCCGACGAGCGGGCCCGCATCGCCGCCGAAATGCACGACATCGTCTCGCACAGCCTGGCCGTCATGGTCACGCTGGCCGACGGCGCGGGCCGCTGCCTGCCGGACGACGTCCCCACCGCGCAGGAGGCGCTCGGACAGATCGGCACCACGGGACGCGCCGCGGTGGCCGACATGCGCCGGCTGCTGGCCTTCCTGCGGGCCGACGCCGAGCGGGAGCCCCAGCCGGATCTGGCGCAGCTGGGCGGCCTGATCGACCAGATGCGCACCGCCGGCCTGCCGGTGACCCTTGCGACCGACGCCGCGCTGCCGGACGACCCGTCCCTGGGCCTGGCCGTCTACCGCATCGTCCAGGAGGGGCTCACCAACGTGCTGCGGCACGCGCCGCACACGGCCTGGGTGCGCGTGGTGGTGGCCCAGCCGACCCCGGGCCGCATCGAGGTGCAGGTGATCAACGGCCCGTCCCCCGGCGGTGCGGGGATCGGGACCGGCGCCGGCCAGGGCCTGGTCGGCGTGCGCCAGCGCGTCGCGGTCTGGGACGGGGATCTGCGGGCCGGACGGACGCTGGAGGGCGGCTGGGATCTGCGGGCCCAGCTGCGCACCGACACACACGCAGACGACAAGGAGTGACACCATGACCGATGACGCGACCGACACGTCCGCCCCCATCCGCGTGCTGCTGGTCGACGACCAGGCGCTGATGCGCATGGGCTTCGCGATGGTGCTCAAGTCAGAGCCGGGCATCGAGGTGGTCGGGCAAGCCGGCGACGGCGCGGCCGGGGTGCGGCAGGTGCAGGCGCTGCATCCCGACGTCGTGCTGATGGACGTGCGCATGCCCGTCATGGACGGCATCGAGGCGACGCGGCGCATCGCCGCCGCCGACGCGGCGACCAAGGTGATCGTGCTGACGACGTTCGACCTGGACGAGTACGCGTTCGAGGCGCTGCGGGCCGGGGCCAGCGGATTCCTGCTCAAGGACGTGCGCCCCGACGACCTGGTCGCGGCGATCCGCGCCGTCCACGCCGGCGATGCGGCGGTGTCGCCGCGGATCACCCGGCGCATGCTCGACCTGTTCGCCCCCGACCTGCCGCGTCCGGACGACGACGCCCAGGCCGCGCCGACCGCCGCGTCCGCAAGCCTGGAGAAACTGACCGCCCGCGAACGCGACGTTCTCGACCTCATCGTGGCGGGGCGCAGCAACGCCGAGATCGCCGCGGAGCTGGTGGTCAGCGAGACCACGGTGAAGACGCACGTGGGCAACATCTTGGACAAACTCGACCTGCGCGACCGCGTGCACGTGGTCATCTGGGCGTACGAGAACGGGCTGGCCGGCCCCGCCTGACGATCGGGACATTCGTGCCCCGGTGGCACACTTGAACCGGTGGGTCCCCTCCCCACGCAAGAGAGAGGAACCCATATGTCCCGCGTGCGCCGACGCCACGACGCCATCCAAGTGCAACTGCCCAACACCTTCAACGGCATCTTCCCGTACGTCATGCGCGGGCGCAACGAGTCGATCCTGTACTACCCGATCAAGCTCGACGCCGGGCCGCTGCTGGCCTACGTCGAGGCGTCCAAGGGCACCGATCACGAGATCTCGCTGTTCGAGGCCGGCGTGATCTGCATGGTCAAGCTGCTGCGCGCCCGCCCGACGCTGAACCGTTACGTCGCCGGGCGGCGGCTGTGGCAGCGCCGCGATGTGGTCGTGTCGTTCATCGCGAAGCGCGCGTACTCCGACGACGCGCCCGAGACGAACATCCAGGTGACGATCCGTCCCCACGACGATGTGAAGACGCTGCTGGCCAAGGTGCGCGGGCAGATCACGTCGGTCAAGTCGGGCGAGGACGGACACGGTGACAAGATCATCGAGACGTTCATGAAGATGCCGCGTTTCGTGCTGAGGACGGCCGTAGCTGCGATGCGCACGTGGGACTTCTACGTCGACACCCCGGGCTTCCTGCGCGGCAAGGACCCGCTGCGCTGCTCGGTGTTCATCTCGAACCTCGGCTCGGTGGGCATCGACGCGCCGTACCACCACCTGTACGAGTGGGGCAACTGCTCGGTCTTCATGGCGATGGGCAAGATTCACAAGGACGTCGTCGTCGGCAAGAACGGCCGGCCCGCCGTGGCCGACGTGCTGCAGCTGCGCATGGCGCTGGACGAGCGCATCTGCGACGGCTACTACGACGCCCGTTCGCTCGACCTGTTCGAGGAATACCTGACCCATCCCGAGCTGCTGGAGACCATCTAGGCGCGCGTGGACGCGGGGCGCGGACACCCCGGCAGAACCCCACCCAACCCCACGATGCGAGAGTGGCCGCATGGAACAACACCCGACACGCGTGTACGGATACCGCTGGGCGATCCTGGCGGGGGCGGCGCCGATCATCCTGGCCTCGCAGATCTGCTGGCTGACGTTCGCACCGGTGGCGGCCGCGGCACAGGCGGCCTATCGGACCTCCGAGCTGGGCATCTCGATGCTGTCCATGAGCTACATGATCGCGTACATCGTGTTCACGTTCCCGGCCTCATGGATCGTCGATTCGTTCGGGTTCCGCCGCTCGCTGATCATCGGCGCCGCGATCACGGCGATCGGCGCACTGGCCCGGGCCGCGTGCGCGTCCAGCTTCACCGGCGTCATGATCTGCCAGTTCGTGATCGCCGCGGGGCAGCCCTTCCTGCTGAACGTGCTGACCAAGATCCCGGCCAACTGGTTCCCGCTGGGCGAGCGCTCGACCGCCTCGGGCGTGCTGACGCTGGTGCAATACGTCGGCATGATCGTGCCGATGGCGGCGTCGCCGCTGCTCGTGAACCGCGGTGGCATGCACGCGATGCTGACGTGCTACGCCGTGATCGCGGCGATCACGGCGCTGCTGG
>WRGV01000048.1 GCA_009787035.1 Propionibacteriaceae bacterium
GGTGCCCGCCACTGCCGCCCCAGGCTCGTCCAGGCGCATCGGGCAGGCCCGTCGGCCAGACGCTCAATCAGGTGTTCGGCCAGCCGTCGGGTGCGCGGATCGACCAGCCCGGTGGTGGACAGGTTGGTCACCTCGGCGCTTCGCAGGCCGGTGAGCCAGAAGTCGACCAGGTCGGGGATCATCAGGGCGGCCTCGCCGTGCGCCAGGCGTCCACGGCCGATGTCATCGGCCAGCTGGTAAACCGTGGTGAACGGCTGGAACTGCGAGCCGGTGGTCGCATACAGCTCGTCGGGGCGCACGGTGGCGTGCACCCGGTCGATGGCGCTGGCGCCACGGTCGTCCGGTTGCTGCGTGCGGGCGTCCCGGTAGCACGCCGGCAGCTCGGTCAGCGTGCCCTCGGGGCTGACCAGACCGTAGTCGCAGCCCCAGGCATCGACGCCGACCGCATCGATGCGTTCGGACGCGGCGGCGTCGGCCAGCCCGGTCTCGATGTCGGTCTGGATGCGCACGATGTCCCAGACCAGCCGTCCGTCCAGAAGGACGGGTGCGGTGTCGAAGCGGTGGACGCACGTGGCGCGCAGCGTCGTCTCGCCGATCTCGACGGCGCTGACCCGGCCCGACGATGCGCCCAGATCGACCGCGGCGACGCGGGGCATCAGGCTCCCCAGCTGGCCTGCGTGCCGCCGACCCGCTCGGCGGCGATCCTCTCCAGATACCCCGAGGCCGCGAAGGCGCGCATCGGGTCGGGGTCGAGCCCCTGCGACTCGCGGATGTCGGCCAGCAGCGGGCGCACGTCGGTGTCGTAGGCGTCCTTGAGGATGCCGTAGGCGCCCAGCACATCTCCGCTCGCCTGGGCCTGCGCCAGCGCCTCGCGGTCGACCAGCAGCGCCTTGGCCGTGGCCTCCTGCACGTTCATGGCCGAGCGGATCTCGCCGGGGATCTTCGGCTCGATGTTGTGGCACTGGTCGAGCATGAAGTTGACGCCGCCGCGCAGCGCGTCGGCACGGACGATCTCGTTCATGATGCGGAACAGCTGGAACGGGTCGGCCGCGCCCACCATGAGGTCGTCGTCGGCGTAGAAGCGCGAGTTGAAGTCGAAGGCGCCCAGGCGTCCGCGGCGCAGCAGCTGCATGACGATGAACTCGATGTTCGTGCCCGGGGCGTGGTGGCCCGTGTCGAGCACGACCTTGGCCCGCTCACCCAGGTCGAAGCAGTGCAGCAGCGAGGTGCCCCAGTCGGGCACATCGGTGGCGTAGAAGGCGGGCTCGAACAGCTTGTACTCCAGCAGTAGCGTCTGGTCGTCGTCCAGATGGTCGTAGATCGTGCGCAGGCCCTGGGCCAGCCATTCCTGGCGCTGGCGCAGGTCGCCCTGGCCCGGGTAGTTGAGCCCGTCGCCGAGCCAGATCTTGAGTGCGGACGACCCGGTGGCGCGCATGACATCGATGCATTCCAGGTGATGCCGGACGGCCTTGGCGCGGATGCGCGGGTCGGTGTTGGTCAGCGAGCCGAGCCGGTAGTCGTCGTCCTGGAAGACGTTGGAATTGATGACGCCGAGCGTCATGCCCAGGCTGGTGGCGTAGGCGGCGAGGTCGGAGAAATCATCGACGCGATCCCACGGGATGTGCAGCGAGACGCGCGGCGTGATGCCCGTGTACGCGTGCACCTGCGCGGCATCGGCCACCTTTTCGTACGGGTCGCGCGGCGTGCCGGGCGTGCTGAAGACCTTGAAGCGGGTGCCGGAGTTCCCGAACGCCCACGAGGGCAGTTCGATGGTCTGGTGGAGCAGAGCCTCGCGGACGGACGAGGGGGCGACGGTTTCTGGGTGCGATGGGCCCGGGCTCATCTTTGTCCTTTCGTCTGGAGTTGGTCGTGGCTCCGTTGGCAACGCGTGCTTGAAACGTTTCAAGTATAGGGCAGGCCGTGCCTAAGGTCCAGCGGACAAGGGATTGTGTATGCGGCGGGTGCCCTGTCGCGTCGTGCGGCATATCGGCGCGGCGGCGGTAGTCTGAAGCTTGCAAGCGACCAGAAAAGGAGGACGATGCCCTCGTCCAGCCGCGTGTCCATCGCCGATGTGGCCCAGGAAGCCAAGGTCTCGCTGGGTACGGTCTCCAATGTGCTCAACCATCCCGATGTGGTCGCCGCGCCCACCCGCCAGCGCGTGCTCGACGTGATCGATGAGCTCGGCTACACGCCCAATTCCGCCGCTCGGCAGCTGCGGTCGGGCAGCTCGCTGGTCGTCGGCGTGGTGGTCATGGATCTGCGCAACCCGTTCTACACCGAGGTGGCGCGGGGAATCGGCGACAGGCTCGACCGGGCCGACTACGCGCTGCTGATCGGCAGCTCCGACAACGATCCGGCGCGCGAGGCGCGGCACCTGCGCGCCTTTCTCACGCACGGCGTGGCCGGCGTCATCATCGTGCCCACCCGCCACGGCGACCAGGGCGCGCTGCGCGGCCTGGTGGAGGCCGGCACGCCCGTCGTCCTGCTCGAATCGACGGTCAAGGGCCTCGACCTGCCCTGCGTCAGGTCGGACAACATCGTCGGCGGACGCCTGGCGGGTGCCCATCTGCTCGACTGTGGGGCCAGATCGCTGGCGATGTTCAACGGGCCGCACTCCATCCGGCAGTGCCGCGAGCGCGCCCATGGCGCCCGCGATGCCCTGCGGGCGGCCGATCTCAACCCGGACTGGGCGTTCCACGAGGTCACCGTGCCCTCGCTCGACTCGGCCGGGGGCGATGCCGCCGCCCACGCGTGGCTGGCCCGACACGGCGGTGCCCCGCCCGCGGCGCTGTTCTGCGTCAACGACCTGGTTGCGATCGGGGCGCAGCGCGCCTTCCGCAGCGCGGGCGTCTACGACCCGGCCCGCTGCCGCATCGTCGGCTACGACGACATCGGCTACGCCACCGAGCTCATCACGCCGCTGAGCTCGGTGCGGCAACCGACCTACCAGATGGGCTATCACGCCACCGAGTTGCTGCTGGCCGACGACCCCGTGCCGGTCGCCGAGCCGGCCCTGCTGCCCGAGCTGGTCGTCCGGGCCTCGACCGTGGGCTAGGAGGTCGAGAGGGCGTCGAACGCCTCGCCCAGCTCAAGGTCGGCGACGCGCACGGCCTGGCCGGTGACCAGGCTGCGGTTGGCCGACAGGCCGACGCACAGCGAACGGACGCCGTCCACCCACGTCGCGACGCAGCCGAGCGCATCGTCGTCCGGCCCCTCGAACACGTCGCGCAGCAGGCGCGCGTCGCCGCCGCCGTGTCCGCTGGTCGCGGCGGGGATCGGCACCTCGTACGCCGAGTCGAAATGGTGCTGCACGGTCAGCGTCTCGCCGACCGTCCGGTTGCCGTCGGGCACCACGAGGTCGGGACGCGCGCTCGGGTCGACCACGGTGCGCCCCTGTTCGTCGGTGAGCACCCGGCCCCGCTCGACCACCCTCAGCTCGGCGCGGCCCCGGCTGCCGTTGACGCACACCGTGTAGCCCTCCCAGGGGCAGTGGGCGTTGAGCGAGTACGACATGGACGGGCCACCGGCGTAGTCGACGACCAGCGAGAGGTTGTCCTCGATCGTGATGCCCGGGCCGAACACGTCGCGGTCGCGCAGGTAGCCGTCGTAGTGCTCCTGCTCCAGATACAGCCCCGTCCACGTCGGGTCGGTGCGCATGTCGAGGCACCAGGCGTCGCGCAGCGGCGAATCGGTCGTGCCCCGGTCGGGACGTGGCGTCAGGCCCCAGCGTTCGGCGTTGTCGCGCCCGTAAAAGCGCAGGCCCCCGCTGGCGAAGACGCGCGTGGGCATGTCGGCGATCCACCAGTTGACCAGGTCGAAGTGATGGCTGGCCTTGTGGATCAGCAGGCCGCCCGAGTGCTCCTTCTCGCGGTGCCAGCGCCGGAAGTAGTCGGCGCCGTGCGCGGTGTCGAGCACCCACTCGAAGTGGACGGACGTCACGGTGCCGATGTCGCCGGCCGCGATCACCTGGCGCAGCGCGGCGTTGCGCGGGGCGTAGCGGTAGTTGAACGTGATGGTGACCTGGTGGCCGCTGCGGCGGGTGGCCTCGGCGATCGCCCGCACGCCCGCCTCGTTGATCGTCAGTGGCTTCTCGACGATGACGTCGGCACCGGCGTCCAGCGCCGCCACGATGTAGCCCGCATGTGTGTAGTCCGGCGTGGTCACGATGACCCGATCGACGCGCTTGGCGGCGACCACGTCGGCCAGCGCGTCGGGGGAGAACCGCTCCACGGCGCCCAACCCGGGGTGGTGTGCCAGCGACCATTCGAGGCGTCCCGGGTTGGAGTCGCCGGCGGCCACCAGTTCGGCGACGTCGGCGTGCGGCCCGGCCATCGCGCCCAGGTACACCTGGGCGCGCGATCCCGTGCCGATGATGGCGTAGCGCAGGCGGTGCGACATGGGTGGATCTCCTTTGCTGGGCTACTTGATGCCGGTGGTGGCGAAGCCCTTGATCAGATACTTCTGGCCGAACATGAACACGATGAACAGGGGCACGAGCGACACGACGCTCATGGCGAACATGGCCCCGTAGTCGGACGTGGATTGCGAGTCGAGGAAGCCCTTCAGCGCCACCGACACCGTGAACATGTCGGGGATGCGCAGGTACAGCAGCGGCCCGAAGAAGTCGCTCCACGTCCAGATGAACGTGAAGATGCTCGTGGTGGCCAGCGCGGGCACCATCAGCGGAAGGGTGATGCGGCTGAACAGCGTGAACTGGTTGGCGCCATCGATCTGGCCCGCCTCGTAGATCTCCTTGGGCAGCGCCCGGATGAACTGCACCATCAGGAAGACGAAGAACGCGTCGGTGGCCAAGAACTTGGGCACGACCAGCGGCAGGATCGTGTTGATCCAGCCGAGCAGCCGGTAGATGGTGAACTGCGGCACCAGCACGACCTGGAACGGCAGCATGATCGTCATCAGCATGATCGCGAAGTAGACGTTGCGGCCGACGAACTTGAGCCTCGCGAAGGCGTACGCGGCCAGCGAGCACGAGATCAGGTTGCCGATGATGCACAGCACCGCGATGACCAGCGAATTCAGGATGTACGTGCCGAACGGGTTCTGCAGCGACGTCCAGCCCGACACGTAGTTCTGCAGCGTCAGGTCGCGCGTGAAGATCGACAGGTCCTTGAAGATCATGTCGTTGGGCTTGAAGCTGGACACGACCAGCCACAGCAGCGGGTAGACCATGGCGATCGACCCCGCGATCAGCAGCACGTGCTTGACGATGCCCATGGCGTGGGGTTTGACTGTCGGGTGGCGGCGGGCCTGCGGCGCAGCGGCGGTATCGAGGCTAGTCATCGTAGAACACCCAGTACTTGGACAGGACGAAATTCAGTGCGGTGAACGCGGCGATCACCAGCAGCAGGAACCAGGCCATGGCGGAGGCGTAGCCCATCTGGAAGTTGTTGAGGAAGCCGATCTGGTACAGGTACAGCGTGTAGAACAGCGTCGAGTTGCCCGGCCCTCCCGTGCCGCCCGAGACGACGTACGCCTGTGTGAACGTCTGACACGCGAAGATGATCTGCAGCACCAGGTTGAAGAAGATGATCGGGCTGAGCAGCGGCATCGTGATGTGGAAGAACTGCTTGACCCTGCTGGCGCCGTCCACCGTCGCCGCCTCGTAGTACATGTCGGGGATCTGGCGCAGCCCGGCCAGGAAGATCACCATGGGCGAGCCGAACGTCCAGATGTGCAGCAGGACGATCGTCCACAGGGCGTAGTTGGGGTTGCCGATCCAGCCGGGGGGATTGTCCCAGCCGAACAGGCCCAGCAGGGAGTTGAACAGGCCGGTCTTGCCGAAGACCTGGCGCCACAAGATGGCGATAGCCACCGAGCCGCCCATCAGCGAGGGCAGGTAGAAGATCGCCCGGTAGATCGTCAGGCCGCGCACGCCGTGGTTGAGGAAGACGGCCAGGGCGAGGGCGAAGGCCAGCTGGACCGGGACGCCGACCACGACGTACAGCACCGTCACCTTGAACGACATCCAGAACGTCGGGTCGTGGAACATGTTGATGTAGTTGGTGAGCCCGATCCAGGGCGGCGGGTTCTGCAACGGGTTGCGCAGCAGGTTGTACTTCGTGAACGACAGGAACAGCGAGGCCAGCATGGGCACGAAGCAGAACACGAGGATGCCGAGGAACCACGGCGTCAAGAACAGGTAGCCGGCCAGGTTGTCGGGGTGTTTCTCCTTGATATGACCGCGACGGCGCTGGGACGCCATCGTGCGCAACTCTCCGAGACTGCTCACCTGCCCCTCCTTGCTGCGTCGATGCGGCGGCGGGGCGGTGTCGCGACGAACCGATCCTGCCACGTCGGCGAGGGGCTGTCAAGCTGACAGCTTGACACAATCCTTTGGGGGAGCTATACTGCTAATGTTCGCCAGTTGAAACGTTTCAATCATCAGGTGGCGGATCTTCTGCGGGGCCCCCGACCTCAGGATGGACATATCAGCTCGATGGCGGATGCCATTCACACGATGAAGTGAGGTCACAGATGCGTATCACGCGCCTTCTCGTCGGCTCGGTTGCGATCGCCACCGCGCTGGCTCTGGCCGGGTGCTCGAACTCGAATCCGGCTCCGGGTACCACCTCGGGCTCGGCAAACAGCGCCCCGGTCACCCTGGAGATCTCCTGGTGGGGTGACGCCACCCGCGCAGCCCTGTTCAACCAGGTTGTCTCGAACTTCACGGCCAAGTACCCGAACATCACGGTCAAGCAGACGCCCGTGGCCGCGACCAACGACCTGTTCAACCGGCTCAACACCGACTTCGCGGCCGGCGGCTCGACGGCCCCCGATGTGTTCGCGCTGGGCGGCGCCTATCCGCAGACGTACGCGACGGCCGACCAGCTGCTGGAGCTCGACACGCCCGACATCGCCAGCATCGTCGATCTGAGCAAATACCCGACGAGCACGCTGAGCAGCGCGACCGTCAACGGGAAGGTCTACGCGCTGCCCACGGGCGGCAACGCCACGGCGATGTTCGTCAACACCGACATCATGAAGCAGGCCGGCGTCACGCTGCCGACCGGCCAGTGGACGTGGAACGACCTGGTCACCATCGCCGACACGGTCGGCAAGGCCGGTCTGAAGAACTCGGCCGGGCAGCCGGTCTACGGCCTCGACCTGCGCATCGCCGACATCCTCGGCACCTATCTGGGGCAGGTCAGCCAGTACGGCCTGTACACCCCGGATGGCAAGATCGGCGTCACGCCCGATCAGGTGGCCGGGTGGTACACGATCGAGAAGCAGCTGCAAGACGGCGGCGGGCTGCCCGATCCCAGTATCGTCACGCAGGGCACCAACCTCGCCCCCGACCAGCAGCTGTTCACGCTCGGGCAGGCCGCCATCACGTTCGGCTACTCGAACCTGGCCACCAGCTACGCCAAGGGCGGCGCGATCGAGATTCTGACCCCGCCGACCAACACGTCCAACTCGGGCGTCTCGCTGCTGCCGTCGGCCTTCTGGGCGATCAACGCGTCCACGAAGCACCCGACGCAAGCCGCTGAGCTGTTGAGCTGGTTCCTCAACGAGCCCAGCACGCTGCAGATCATCACCGACACGCGCGGCGTGCCGTTCAACCCGGACATGGCCGCAATCGTGGCCCAGACCGCCACCGGCTACGCCGCCGCGGCCGACCAGTACGTCGCGTCCGTCCTGGCCAGCGGCAAGGTGGCGCCCAACCAGCCCAACGGCGGCGGCAACATGAACCAGTACGCGCAAAATGGCGAGTCGGACGTCCTGTTCGGCAAGGCGACGCCCGCCCAGGCCGGGGCGACGTTCCTGACCACGCTGCAAAAGGACCTGGACGCGGCCAGCTAGCTCGCGTCAGGCGTTACGGAGGGCGATCCACGCGGGCGGATCGCCCTCCGTCGCGTTGTCGGTACAGTGGCGCGGGAGAGGAGTGCGCATGGCTGGTTCGGACGATCCGGTGGCCGACGGGCTGGGGCAGGCCGGGGTGGGCCTGGTGGCCGGTGGCACGCCGCTGGAGCGGCGCTGGAACCAGGCGATCCGGGAGCTGGCGGCGTGTGTGCGCCCGCTCGCCGACGCGGCGGATCCGGTGCTGTGGGAGGGGGGCGACTACCCGGGTGCCTGGATCGAGAGCACCGGCACGATCGAGACCGAGGTGCTCGACCGCTTCGCGCCGCTGGTCAGCCGAAACACCCACCTGGGGTTCGCCCGCTCCTGCCGCGCCGATGGCCTGATGCCGTACAAGCTGACCGCAGACGGGCCCGGGTTCGCACAGATCCAGATCGTCACGCCGCTGGCCCGCAGCGTCTGGCACCACTATCGTCTCACCGGTGCGCCGCCCGCGTACCTGCGCACGATGTACGACGCCATGGCGGGCATGGACGCCTGGCTGGCCCGGCACCGCGACACCCGCGGCACGGGCGGGGTCGAGGCCAACTGCTGCTTCGACACCGGGCATGACCTGTCGCCGCGGTTCTGGTTCAAGCCCGACCGGTGTCCGGATGGCGATGCCGCGCGGTACGACGCCAGCTGCCCGGGGCTGCCGTACGTCGCCCCCGATCTGACCGCCAATGTCGCGTGTCAGCGCCGCTATCTGGCGCGCATTGCCGCCGAGCTGGGCGCCGATCCGCGCCCCTGGCAGGTGCGCGCCGACGCCAGCGAGGCCGCGCTGTGGGCGCGGTGCTTCGACCGCGACGACGAGTTCTTCTACGACCTGGCCCGCGATGACACCCCGGTGCGCGTGCAATCGGACGTGCTGGCGCGCGTGCTGGCGTGTGACATCGGCGACGACGCGTTCTTCGAGCGGGCACTGCGCCGATATCTGATGAACACGCGCAAGTTCTGCGCGCCCGGCGGGTTCACGTCGCTGGCCCTGGACGACCCGCGGTTCGACCGTGACTTCACCCACAACTCCTGGGGCGGGCCGGTGAACTTCCTGACCATGCTGCGGGCCCCGCGCGCGTTCGAGCACCACGGACATGTGGCCGAGCTGGCGCTGGTGGAGCGCGGCGTGTTGGCCGCCGTGCTGGCCAGCGACCGCTTCCCGCAGTGCCTCGACCCGTGGACGGGTCGGCCCGGTTTCACCGATCACTACGCCCCGGCGATCCTGTGGCTGCTGGACGCCGTCGAGCGCAACGCGGGCATCCTGCCGCGCGCCGACGGTTCCATCTGGTTCACCGGCCTGCCGATCTGCGG
>WRGV01000049.1 GCA_009787035.1 Propionibacteriaceae bacterium
GGGGACGGCGTCGATCATGGGCCCCCCCTGCCCGGTGGATGGATCAGTTATCGGCTGCCGACTCGGGCGACAACCCCGTCAGCGAACCCTGGCATGCCTGCGCGGCGCGATGGGCCTGCTCGCTGGTCGGGCCGGGCTCGGGCACGAAGACGGTGGCGCGGTAGTACGTCAGCTCCTCGATCGACTCCTGGATGTCGGCCAGGGCGCGGTGGTGGCCCAGCTTCGCCGGAGCCTGGTAGAAGGTCTTCGGGTACCAGCGCCGCGCCAGCTCCTTGATGGTGCTGACATCGATGTTGCGGTAGTGCAGGTAGCTCTCCAGCTCGGGCATGTCGAGGGCCAGGAACGACCGGTCGGTGCCGATGGTGTTGCCGGCCAGCGGCGCCTTCCCCGCCTCGGGTATCCACTCGCGCACGTACGCCAGCACCTGCTGCTCGGCTTCGCGCATCGTCAGCGTGGACGCACGGATCTCGTCCAGCAGCCCGGATGTGGTGTGCATGGTGCGCACGAAGTCGCCCATGCCCGCCAGTTTCTCCTCGGAGGTGGAGATGATCAGGTCGAGGCCGTCGCCCAACACGTTGAGTTCGCCGTCCGTGACCAGCACCGCAACCTCGACCAGGGTGTCCTTGGTCAGGTCAAGCCCGGTCATCTCGCAGTCGATCCACACCACCTTGTCGTTCATGGAGACTTACTTTAGCCCCGGGCTGCCATGATCGCGCCGCCGCCATCGGAGCCGCGCGTGGCGCACAATGGGGTATATGGTGCAGATGTCACGGGACAGGTTCGAGCGGTTGGTCGAGGATGCCCTGGACGAGATCCCCGACGACATCGCTGCTCAGATCGTCAATGTGGCCATTCTGGTCGAGGATGAGCCCCCCGACGATGAGCCGGACGATCTGCTGGGGCTGTACGACGGCGTGGCGCTGACCGAGCGCGACGGCTGGGCCGAGTACGGCCAGCTGCCCGACCGGATCTTCGTCTTCCGCAACCCGATCCTGGACATCTGCGACACGCAAGAGGATGTCGTGCGCGAGGTGCGCATCACCGTGCTGCACGAGATCGGCCACT
Organism: Propionibacteriaceae bacterium; assembly: GCA_009787035.1. Classification (GTDB taxonomy): domain Bacteria; phylum Actinomycetota; class Actinomycetes; order Propionibacteriales; family Propionibacteriaceae; genus WRGV01. The sequence goes on from WRGV01000049.1 coordinate 1,066, forward strand.
ATTTCGGGCTGGACGAAACCCGCATCCACGAACTCGGGTGGGGTTAGGGGACGGACGAGAGCAGGCCGTCGCGGTAGGCCAGCAGCACGGCCTGGGTGCGGGTCATCGGCCGGTCGGCCGATTCGGGGCTGATCCGGGGCAGAACCGGCCGGATGACCGATGGTCTCAGATGCGGGCGTTGAACCGGATGGTGCGGTTACAGTGCAGCGATCTGCTCCATCCCAGGCCGCGACGGCCGAAGGCGACCGGCACGGCGATCCACGATGCGAGGATCAGCAGCACGCCCACGATGATGCTGGCCGCCATCAGCCCGGCCTTGACCGGCGGTGCGATGCGCAGGNCAGTCATGCCCGACGGGCTCTGGCAGGCGATGGTGTACGTGCCGTCCGTGGGGGTGGTGAACGACCAGGCCAGGGAGTAGTTGTCGACGACCGTCGCGCCGGGGGCGTGGCTCGTCTGGGGCACCGAGGCTCCGGTCGGGTCGATGACGCTGCACGTGGCGAGCATGCCCCGTTCGACCCAGATGCCTTGCTCCAGGCCGCTGGCGAGTTTCGTGGTCACCGGCTGGCCGTTCGTCGAGGCGGTCATCGGTTGGGTGAACGAGGTCGCGGAGTACACCGCGCCCACCACGATGATGGCGACGCCGATCAGTGTGCCCACCACGGCCAGGATCACCATCAATGCGATCCGCGGGCGCGGCGACGTCTTGGGCGTGACCGGCGGGCGTGCGTCGAAGGCCGCATCGGGGCCGTACACCTGGTCGATCGCCGGTGTTTCGACTGCCGGGGCAGTGGAGTCGCGCCCGACCAACTCGTCCAGGCTCACGCGGTACAGATCGGCCAGTGCGATAAGCAGGGCCGTGTCGGGCACGGCGCGTCCGGTCTCCCACTTCGAAACGGCCTGGCGGCTGATGTGGACGGCATCGGCCACGTCCTGCTGCGACATGGCGTGCAGCGTGCGCAACTGTGTNAAGCGTTGGGCGAGATCCATGACGGGGTCCTTCCTTCTGGGTGTCAGCCTAGCGATAGGTAACGGTCCACGGCCGCAACTAGCGGTTGCATTCCCGCTACGATGGCGGTGAAGGGGGACGCAGTGGCAGGCGAACCGGGAATCAGCATGGTCACCACGGGGCAGTTCGACGGCAAGGCCGTGTGCCGCGACGGGCGCGGCCTGTACGTCGGCATCTGGGGCCGCGGCGTGCGCAACCCGCGGCTGAACGCCGACACGGTCGCATCGTACGAGGTGGTCGAGCTTCCCGCATCGGCGCAGGCCAGCACCGGGACTTTCCTCGGAGTGCCCGTGCACGGCGGGAACACGGTCGTCGGTCGCCTCAGTGCCGCACGCAGGCCGGTGGTCGTCGTCCGGATGACCTGGAAGGACGGTCGCACGAGCGTCCTGCTGTTGGAACAGGACGACTTTGACCTGCTCGCGCGTGATGTGCGGCCCGGGTGGGAATCGAACCCACGCACAACAGATTAGAAGGCTGCTGCTCTATCCCCTGAGCTACCGGGCCTGGCACTGGACATTGTATGTCGCCGCGGGCGCCGCTCGGTCTCGGCAGACTTCGGACGACGGTGCGGGGTCAGCCGGCGATGTTAGGCTGACCAGCGCATACCCGCGTCGTCGCGAGAGGAGGGGGCGATGGCTGCGTCCGGACGCGATCGGCGCCCGCTCACCGCGCGCGACCTGGCGCTGATCGCGGTCTTCGCCGGGCTGACCGCGGCGTTCGGGCTGGTGCCGGCCATCTACCTGCCCATCTCGCCGGTGCCCATCACGGCGCAGTCGCTGGCCGTCTTGCTGACCGGGGCGATCCTGGGGCCCGGACGGGGTGCCGCCGCGCAGGTGCTGTTCATGGCGCTGGTCGCCGTCGGGCTGCCGCTGCTGTCGGGCGGACGCGGCGGTCTGGGCGTCTTCGTGGGGCCCACGGTCGGCTTCTTCGTGGCGTTTCCCGTGGTGGCGGCGCTGGTCGGCTGGCTGACGTGGCGGTGCGGCGCCCCGTACGTGCTGTGGCGCGGGCTGGTCGTCATGGTGGTGGGCATGATCGTCATGGATGTGCTCGGCGTGCTGGGCCTGATGGCCGTCACGCGCCTGTCTTTGGGGCCCGCGCTGTTGAGCGGCGTGGTGCCCTTCCTGCCCGGTGANCTGGTCAAGTGCGTGCTGGCGGGGTTGGTGGCCCGGGGTGTTCACGCCGGGTATCCCGGTCTGTTGNCCGGGCGACGGANGCGGGGGCGGCGATGATCGACGTCCGGGGNGTCAGTCACACNTTCGACGCGGGCACGCCGGCGGCGCATGCCGTGCTGCACGACGTCACGGTGCAGCTGAGCGAGCACCGCATCGGCATCATCGGGCACAACGGGTCGGGCAAGTCCACCTTCGTCCGCATGCTCGACGCGCTGATCGTGCCGACGCGGGGCAGTGTCATCGTGGACGGCGCTGACACGGCCAAACAGGCGGCCGCGGTGCGGCGGCGCACCGGATTCCTGTTCACCGATCCCGACGACCAGATCATCATGCCCACCGTGCGCGAGGACGTCGCCTTCGGCCTGCGCCGCCTCAAGCTTTCGCGGGATGAGGTCGATGCCCGGGTGTCCGCGCAGCTGGAGCGGTTCGGGCTGGCCCGATGTGCCGATCGGCCCGCGCATCTGCTGTCGGGCGGGCAGAAGCAGGTGCTGGCGCTGGCGTCCGTGCTGATCACGGCGCCGGAACTGCTGATCATGGACGAGCCGACCACGCTGCTCGACCTGCGCAACCAGCGCATGTTTGCCGATCTGATCACCGGGCTCGACCAGATGGTCGTGTTGGCCACGCACCAGCTCGACCAGGTGGCGGGGTTCGATCGGGTGTTGTGCTTCCACGAGGGACGGCTGGTCGCCGATGGCGCGCCGGACGAGGTCGTGGCGGCCTACCGGAAGCTGATGGATCGTCCGTACGGGCTGGATGACCTGTGATCGGCCTCTATCAGCCGGGGAGCAGCTGGCTGCACCGGACGCCCGCGGCGGCCAAGCTGTTCGGGCTCGTCGTCTGCGCCGTGGCCGCCGTGCTGGCCCAGCGCTGGCCGGTGGGGGCGGGCGTGCTGGTGATCGCGGTCATCGCCGGATATCTGAGCGCAGGCCTGGGCTGGCGCGTGCTGGGGCGCCAGCTGCGTCCGGTCTGGGCGCTGCTGGTGTTCACCGCGGCGATGAATCTGTTGGCGCACGCCTGGTGGCGGGCGCTGACGCTGCCGGCGACCATCGCGTGCCTGGTGGGGCTGGCCGCGCTGGTCACGCTGACGACGCCCACGTCCGCCCTGGTGGATGCGCTCGTCGCGGCCGTCACGCCGCTGCGTCGCGTCGGCGTGCACCCGCAGCGCGTGGGGCTCATGCTGTTGCTCGGCGTGGGGTGTGTCCCGCTGCTGGCCGGGCTCGTGGCGCGCATCCGCGAGGCCCAGATCGCCCGCAGTGGGTCGTTCAGCCTGGGGGCGTTCGCGGCGCCGCTGGTCATCGCGGCGATCCGCCAGGCGGACGCGCTGGGGGAGGCCCTGGTGGCCCGAGGGGTGGACGACGAGGCGGAGGGGACGCCGTGAGCCGTCCAGACCCCCGCGGCGAAACCGTGTGTCTGCTGTGGTGATTCTGTGTCGGATCGCTCGTACCTCGGCAATGGCAGACCTGGGCAGTAAGCTACCTGACATGTCTGTCGCGTCCGCCGAGGTGGCGAAATCCGCCGCCGAGGTGAAGTCCGTGGACGCCATCGCGCGCCGCAACCGCCGCCTGGCGGGGCTTCCGCGCGAGGTGGATCCGCGACAGACGTGGCTGCAGCGCAAGCTGGCCGGCCCTCAGCTGTGGATCGTGATCGGTGCACTGACCGTGTACGTCCTCGGTCTGTGGCATTTCTATCGCCTTGAGAGTTCGCTGACGATGCAGCAGATCGCCGAGGCCACGCAGAAGGCGGGCAACCCGACGACGCTGACGATCAGCCAGTTCAACGAGGCGCTGTGGAGCGTCATCTTCCACTTCGACGTCGGTGCCTACGGCGTCAAGCTCGCGCCGGGTGCGCTGTGGACGCTGCTGTTCTGGATCGTCGTGTTCTGCCTGCTCGACCGGCTGCGTCCCACGCCTCCATCGGCGAAGGTGGTGGCGCTGGGCTGGGGGATCTGCGGGGCTCCGCTCATCGCGCTGTACGTCAACACGTGGGTCAGCACCCTGGTCTCGTACACCGTCCGGATCGATCCGTCGAGCGACCCCCGCCCCGCCGTCTTCATCGCTCCGTTCGTGGAGGAGGCCAGCAAGGCGCTGATCGTCTTCGCGCTCGCCATCGCCTTGCGTCATCGCCTGGTGACGCCGTTCCAGGTGATCGGTCTGGCGGGGCTGTCGGCGGCAGGGTTCGCGTTCACTGAGAACATCACGTACTACCTGCCGCAGTACCTGTCCGCCACCAAGATCATCGGCACTGATCCGGCGCAGGTGATGGATCAGGCGATGTGGCTGCGCGGCGTCTGTACGTGCTTCGGACACCCCCTGTTCACCGCGATGACCGCCGTCGGCATCGTCATGGGCATCCGGGTGCACAGCCGTCTGGTGCGCATCCTGTGCCCGCTGGCCGGATACCTGGTCGCCGCGACGCTGCACATGGTGTTCAACGGCTTCAGCTCGCTCGGGGCGTCCGCGTCCGTCCTCGTCATCGGCGGGCTCGTGTTGATCGTGATGGGCTTGTTCTGGCTGTGGCGACAGCTGGCCAAGGAGCGGGCCACCATCGCGTGGCGGTTGGACGACTACGTCCGCATGGGCTGGCTGCAGTCGTCGGATCCGCTGATCTTCAACCGGATCGGCTATCGAGCCAAGCTTGGCCTGGCCGGGCTGCTGCGTGGACGGCGCGTGTGCAAGGCGACGATCACGCTGATCGCCGCCATCACCGAGCTGGCCTATCTGCGCGCCGCCATGGTGGACGGGCTGGTGGACGAGCCCGGTCTCGTGCGTGAGCGGGAGCTGCTGATCGACATCCGTGCGCTGCGCGGCATCGCGCTGGACGATCCGGCCAACCTGTCCGTCAAGCCGCCGACATGGCATCCGGTCACGCGCCTGCGTGCGGCCTGGACGCGCCTGCAGAACCGTCGGCATTTCGCCCCGCCGTCCGGGGTGCCGGCATACCCGCCGGCGCGCCCTGTGCAGCCCGGCTACCGTCCCGTCCAGCAGTATCCCGGCCCGCCCCGCTCGGCGTATCCCGCCGGCGTCTACACGGGAGGCGGGGCCGTCGGACGGCCCAACCGGTACTGAACTCTCCTGCGGTGTGGAGCCGCACGGAATGGCTGTTTTCGTGCGAGACTGACAAATGGTTGCGTGTGCTTACCCGCATGCGGGGCCATCGCAGCACGGGGGAGGAGGCACGGTGGCCGAGGATGGACGCCTGGTCGATGCGCTGGCTCAGCTGCGCGACGTGCTCGAACTCGTGCGCCTGCCGCTGGGGTTGCCCGGAGCCGTCGAACAGCAGGACGCGGCGGCCGCGATGGCCAGCCAGCTCGGCGACTACATCATTCCCCGTTTGACGACGCTGGATGCCCCGCTGCTCGCCGTGGTGGGTGGCTCGACGGGCGCCGGCAAGTCGACGCTGGTCAACTCGTTGCTCGGGCGCCCGGTGAGCGCGCCCGGCGTGATCCGTCCCACGACCAAGTCACCTGTGCTCGTCCACAATCCCGCCGACGAGCACTGGTTCGCCGATGAGCGGGTGCTGCCCGGGCTGGTGCGCACGCAGTCGCCCGGCACCGGGCCGTCCTCGCTGCAGCTCGTCGCCGAACCGACGCTGCCGCCGGGCCTGGCCCTGCTCGACGCCCCCGACATCGATTCGGTCGTCGACGCCAACCGCAAGCTGGCCGCCCAGCTGCTGCAGGCCGGCGACATGTGGCTGTTCGTCACGTCGGCAGCGCGATATTCCGACGCCGTGCCGTGGGAATTCCTGCGCGCGGCCGCGGCACGGCAGGCGGCCGTCGCGGTCGTGCTCGACCGGGTGCCGGTGCCGGCGCTGGACGCGGTGCGCGACGACCTGCAGCGCATGATGACCGAGGCGGGGCTCGCCGATGCCCCGCTGCTCGTGGTGCCGGAGTCGTCGGTCGATGCGCAGGGGCTGCTGCCCGATGAGGTCGTGGCACCGACGCGGCGCTGGCTGGCCACCTTGGCGGCCGACACGGGGCGGCGCCAGCTGGTCGTGGTGCGCACGCTGGACGGGGCCATCACCGCGCTGATCCGGGCGACCGAGCTGGTGGCGGACGCGGCGCTGGCGCAGGTGGGGGCGCTGCAGGGGCTCCAGTCGGATGCGGCCAGCGCGTACCGCGACGCGGCCGTCGCGGTGTCGTCCCAATCGGGCGATGGCACGTTGCTGCGCGGCGAGGTGCTGTCGCGGTGGCACGACTTCGTGGGCACGTCTGCGTTCGTCAAGCGCATCGACCAGGGCGTCTCGTGGGTGCGCGACCGGCTCAGCACCGTGTTGGGCGCCAAGGCCGACGACGGCCGGCAGACGCAGGAGGCGGCGCAGGCCAGCCTGGAGGCGCTGCTCATCGAGGCCGGCTCGTCGGCGACCGAGCGCGCGGCGCAGGCGTGGCGGGCCAACCCGGTCGGTCGCGACCTGATGGCTGCACACCCCGAGCTGGCGACCGTCTCGCCGGAGTTTCCGGACGCGGTGCGCCGCATGATCCGGGCGTGGCAAAACGATGTGCTGGAGCTGGTGGCCGATGAGGGCCGCGGCAAGCGACAGGGCGCGCGCATCGCCGCCACCGGCGTCAACGTGGTGGGCGCGGCCCTGATGCTGGTCATCTTCGCGAACACGGGCGGGGTGACCGGCGCCGAGCTGGGCGTCGCCGGAGGCACGACCGTGGTGGCCCAGAAGCTGCTGGAGTCGATCTTCGGGGATGAGGCCGTGCGCCGACTGGCCAAGACCGCCAAGGTGGCGCTGGACGCCCGCGTCGAGGCGCTGCTGGCGGGTGAACTGGTGCGATTCGATACCGTGGCCACGCAGCTGCAGGTTTCGGCGACGTTGCCCGATGACCTGACGCAGGCCGCCGAGAACGCCCGCATGGCGCGGGCAGACCAGCCCATGCTGGGTGCGTCACCGGCCCGCGGCCGCGAGACGTCCGGGCGCATGATCGACGGATCGTGGTATCGGCAGGGCGATCAGGGTGGCGTGGAGTACACGCAGACGCTGCCCCTGGGGCCCGACGCGGACCCGGCCGACGATCCCGGGCAGGTGAGGCGCTGATGGCGACCGCGACACCGACACGTTCCCCGGCTCTCATCGACCGGGTGCTGTCCCTGGGGCAGGCGGTGAAGTATGCCGCCGGGCGCAGCCCTCAGCCGGCGCTCAACCGGGCCCGACAGGTGGTGCAGCAGGTGGACCGCCGGCTGGCGTTCTCGGGCAGCGACACCGTGATTGCGCTGGCGGGCGCGACGGGCTCGGGCAAGTCGAGCCTGTTCAACGCGATGTGCGGGGCCGAATTCGCCCGCACCGGCGTGACACGTCCGACCACGGACAGGGCCATGGCGGCATCCTTCGGCCCGCAGGCACCGGAGGGGCTGCTCGACTGGCTGCGCGTCACCGCGCGGCACCTGCTGCCCGACGCCGATCCCGCGTTGACCGGGCTGACGCTGCTCGATCTGCCTGACCACGACTCGACGCGCGATGACCACCGGGTCGAGGTCGACCGGCTGGTGGGCCTGGTGGATGGCCTGGTGTGGGTGCTCGACCCGCAGAAGTACGCCGACGACCTGGTGCATCGGCGGTACCTGCGCCCGTTCGCCAAGTACGCCGACGTCATGGTGATCGTGCTGAACCACGCCGACGAGCTGCGCCCCGCCCAGGTGGACGAGGCGATGGCCGACCTGCGCCGACTGCTCGCGGAGGACGGCCTGGCGGGGGCGCGGGTGTTCGCCACGTCCGCGCTCACCGGCGAGGGGTTGGACGGGCTGCAGGCCGAGCTGGCCCGCATGGTCAAGGACAAGCGTCTGGCGGCCGCCCGGCTGAGTCTGGAGGTGTCGCGTGCCGCCGCCGGTCTGGCCGGCGAGCTGAGCCGCAACCGGAACCGCAGCGTGTCCGCGCAGGACGTCGAGC
>WRGV01000050.1 GCA_009787035.1 Propionibacteriaceae bacterium
CCCGCCGATACGTGCGTGCTCACCGACAACCGGATGGCGGCGGCGTTCACGCACACCAACCGCGTGTCGGTGCCCGGGTTCACGCAGCACCGGCAGGATTTCGTGGTGCTCGACTGGGCCCCGCTGCAGACCGCACCGCTGCCCGGGGGGCTGGACACAGCCGCCGTCAGCCGACAGATCGTGGCCGACGGCTTCCACCAGGTCGCCCGCTTCGGGGATGTCGCGATCTGGCAGGCGCCCGACTACGCCGGCCCGGACGCGTCCGCCTGCGGCCCGGCCGCCTCCTGATCAGGCCGCGACTGCCTCAGGCACGGCGTCGTCCGGGGTGGTGCGGGAATGCCCGGCGAACCGGTTGACCAGCAGGGCGCTGGCGGCGTTGCCGGTCGCGTTGAGCATCGTGGCCATCGGGTCGATGATCGTCGAGATGACCAGCAGGATCGGCAGCGCCTGGGTGGGGAAGCCGAAGATGGTGAGCACCAGAATCTCGGCGACCATGCCCCCGGTGGGGATGGCGACCATCGCGGTGCCCACCAGGAACGCCACGCCGAGGGCGGCGACCAGCGTGCCCGGGCCCATGTGGCGCCCGAACAGCGCGAAGATGAAGAAGATCTTGAACACCCCGCCGATGACCGAGCCCTCCTTGTGGATGTTCGTGCCGAACGGGATCGCGGTGTCGGCGACCACGTCGGCCACGCCCATGCGGCGGGTGACCTCCAGGTTGACCGGGATGCACGCGGCGCTGGAGCACGTGGACAGGCTCATGGCCGCGCTGGGGATGATGTGCGCCCAGAATGCGCGGATGCCCTTCGCGCCCGCGGCGACGAAGGCGTAGACGGTGAACACGCCGAAGAAATACACGACGCCGATCACCATGTAGGTGATGAACCCGGTGAGATACCCCTTCAGGATCTGCGAGCCCAGCGCGCCGATGGTGGCGGCGAAATAGCAGCCGACGCCGATCGGGGCGGCGTACATGATGTAGCCGATCATCTTCAGCATCAGCTCGCGGCCGGTGTCCAGGAATCGCGTGACCGCCTCGCTGCGCGCGCCCAGGCGCGTGGCCACGAACCCCAGGAAGGTCGAGAACACGATCAGCGGCAGCATGTACTGCTTCGACAGCAGGTCTTGGAAATCGGGGACGGTGAACGTGCCGACGATCTGGTCGCCGACGCTGCCCTGCGTGACGGTGCCGGCCGACCCCATCAGCGCGGTGACGGCGCTCTTGTCGGCCTGCGAGAGCAGCGGCACCAGATGAAAACCGATGATGCCGATGATGCCGGCGATCAGCGACGTGACGACGAACACGACGATCACGCTGGCCACCAGGTTGCCGAAGCGCTTCATGCCGGTCATGTTGGCCACCGCCGCCGCGATGCAGAAGAAGACCAGCGGCGTGATCACCATGAACAGCGCGTTCAAAAACAGCTGTCCGATGGGCTGCAGCACGCTGGCCTTCGAGCCCAGCGTCACGCCGAGGATACCGCCGATCACGATCGCCCCGATCAGGATCAGCGAGGTGCGATAGCTTCGCAGGACGTTCATGGTGATGGCCCCTCACAGGTGTGGCGGCACCGGCCGCCGATCTCGCGTTGCGCGATCGATTATCGCCCAGGGGTGCGGGTTTGGGTGGCAACAGGGCCGGAATCCGTTGGTGTTCCTGGGTCTGCCCCGTACGATTGACACATGTTCGGGCACACGAGCGCCCCGCAGACGACCGCGGCCGCCACTTCCACCGTGGCGTTGCGGCGTGGTCGGCGCACGCGCTGGGTGGTGATGGTGCTTGCCCTGGCGATTGGCCTCATGGGTTTGGGATTCGTGTGGACGCATCGTCCGGCCGCCCTCATCGCGGCTGACCCGGATCTGGCCCAGCAGGTGAACGACGCGCGCGCCCGGGTTTCCAGCGCCGATGCCCAGGCGTCCGGACGCATCAGCGTGTTGCTCGGGTTGGTCGGCGGCACCTCGGCGCTGGCCGACGGCGTGGTGGATGCCAACCCCGCCCAGATCTTCCTGACGCCGTCCGATCCCGACGTGCAGCACGTGGTGAGCGCGCGCCAGTCGCTGCGCGATCTGGACGCCCAGGCTGCGGCCGTGCTCGATCCGGGACGGACGGTGCTCGGTGCGCGGGACCGGGTCGACTGGCCCAAGGCCGGCATGGCCCAGGTGACCACCGCCGACGTCCAGACGCTCGTGGGCCGGCTGTTCGCGGGTGCGACAGGCTTGGACGATGCCGTGGCCTCGGCCACGGACTCGTGGCAGCGCCAGGTGGTTGCGGCGGCCGCCGCCGAGCGTGATGCCGCGGCNCAGGAACGTGACCAGGCGGTGGCGGCGGGCAAGCAGTTGGCCGACGCCCTGGCGGGTGTGGCGAACACCGGCGACATCGTGGCGACCCTGCGGGCCGGCATCGCCGCCGCCCAGGCCGTGTCGGCCGGCGGGGCGAGCGACGGAACCGCCCCGGTGAGCACGATCCTGGCCCAGACGCAGGAGCTGCGCACGGCTGCGGCCACGGCACAGGCCCAGCGCCCGGCGACCGGCGCCGGACCCCTGGAACGCTGGGTTGAGGTGTCGATCGCGAAGCAGCAGGTGTATCTGCACGTCGGCGGCACGGTGGTGGACACGTTCACGGTGTCCACCGGCAAACCGGGCCACGAAACGCCGACCGGCGCGTATCTGGTCAGCGACAAGTTCCCGTCGCGCACGTACAGCAGCGACAAGCCGGGCGACACGTACTACTTCCCGGACGTGAAGTGGAGCGTCCGCTTCGATGGGCCGTACCTGTTCCACACCGCCTACTGGCATGACGACTTCGGCAGCCCCGTCAGCCACGGCTGCGTCAACATGCGCGAGCCCGAGGCGCACGTGCTGTACGACTTCGTCACCGCCGGCACTCCCGTGGTGATTCACTGACGGGGCCGATGCGCGTATGCTGTCCGCATGCGTTCGCTCAACACCGGCTGGTGGCCCGCCTGATTCAGGCGGTGATCGAACGCGAACTCACACAACCGCCTGACGCCAGGCGGTTGTTTCATGTCCGGTGCCAGGCCATCCCGAATCAGGAGTCCACATCATGCAGGTCAAGCCCTATCTGCGCCAGTTCCCCGACAAGGACGGTTTCTTCGGCCGTTTCGGTGGCTCGGACGTGCCGCCGGACATCGCCCGCGAGTGCGAGCGCATCCGCGAGGCGTACCTCACCATCGGCAACAGCTACGATTTCGTCACGCAGCTGCGCGACATTCGCAAACACTTCCAGGGCCGTCCAACCCCGGTCTACTACGCCAAACGCCTCACCGAGACGATCGGTGGCGGGCGCATCTACCTCAAGCGCGAAGACCTCAACCACACGGGCGCGCACAAGCTCAACCACTGCATGGGTGAGGGGCTGCTGGCCAGCTACCTCGGCAAGCGCAAGCTGATCGCCGAGACCGGCGCCGGCCAGCACGGCGTCGCCCTGGCCACCGCCGCCGCGTACTTCGGCATGGAGTGCGAGATCCACATGGGCGCGGTCGACATCATCAAGGAGCACCCGAACGTGGTGCGCATGGAGATCCTGGGCGCGAAGGTCGTGCCGGTCACGCGCGGCCAGGGCACGCTGAAGGACGCGGTGGATTCGGCCTTCGACGCGTGGGTCGCCGACCCGGAGGCCTCGCTGTACGCGATCGGCTCGGTCGTGGGCCCGCACCCGTTCCCGATGATGGTGCGCGACTTCCAGTCGGTCGTCGGCTTCGAGGCCAAGGACCAGTTCGTCGAGATGATGGGCGTGCTGCCTGACAACGTGGTCGCTTGCTGCGGCGGCGGGTCGAACTCGATGGGCATCTTCGCGGCGTTCATCGAAGACCCCTGCGAGCTGCACGCCGTCGAGCCGCTGGGCCGGGGTTCCGGGGTCGGCGAGCACGCTGCCAGCCTGATGTACGGCCACGAGGGCGACATCCACGGCTTCCACACGGTCGTGCTGGCCGACGAGGACGGCGCGCCGTCGCCGGTCTATTCGATCGCATCTGGCCTGGACTACCCGGGCGTCGGCCCCGAGCACGCGTACCTGCACAGCATCGACCGGACGATCGCCGGGGGAGCCACCGACGAGGAGGCCGTCCGGGCCTTCTACGCGCTGAGCCGCCTGGAGGGCATCATCCCGGCGCTGGAGAGCGCGCACGCCGTCGCCTACGCGATGGAGCTGGCCAAGCAGCGTCCGTACGAGTCGATCCTGGTCAACCTGTCCGGGCGCGGGGACAAGGACGTGGACTTCGTCTACGAGAACTACCCGCCGGCCCAGTACGCCTAGTCCGTGGCCGTGTGCGCCTCGCCGGGAACCGCGTCGGTGGAGATCGTCAGATCCCGGTCGAGCGTCTCGGGTGCCATCAGCGAGGCGGCCAGCGCGCACAGCATGGTGAAGCCGGTGTAGATCGCCAGCGGCACCCAGGTGTGGTAGTGCTCCAGCAGCGCCGCGCAGATGAACGGCGCCACGCCGCCGCCGACCACGGCTGACACCTCGCGCGCGATCGTCACGCCCGCGTAGCGGTAGCGCGAGCCGAACAGCTCGGGGAAGTACGACATCTGGGCGCCGACCGTGCCGTAGGCCGCGAAGATGAAGCCCAGGATGACGGCCAGCCCCACCAGCACGGTGACGCCGGTGTTCAGCAGCGAGAAGTACACGAACGGCAACACGATGCCCGCGCCGGCCAGCGCGACCGTGACCGGCTTGCGTCCGATCTTGTCGGACAGGAATCCCCAGCAGAACGCCGAGCCCATCGCGATGATCGCGCCCACGAGCTGGATGTCGGTGATCGTGCCCTTGGGGAAGAACAGGTCGCCGCCGCCGGGCTTCGTGCCGATGACGACGCTGGTGGTCACGAACGTCACGAAGAACGTCTGGACGGTGTACGAGTTGGTGTTCGGGCCCCAGTTCATGAAGAAGCAGCGCAGGATCGGCTTCCAGCCGTAGCGCAGCGCCTGCGCCAGCGGCGCCTTCTCGCGCTCGGCCTCACCGGCCGACTGCTTCAGCTCGGCGAAGATGGGCGATTCGGCCAGGTGGCGCCGGATCAGGAACGCGCCGACGGTGACCAGGATCGACAGCCAGAAGACGATGCGCCAGCCCCACGACTCGAACTGTGCATCGTTGGTCAGCGCCTGGATGATCGCGAACACCGCCGTGCCCAGCACCGTGCCGCCGGCCGCCCCGATCATGACGGAGGACGACAGCCGTCCGCGGCGTCCCTTCTTGGCGGTCTCGGTCAGCAGCGTGGCCGAGCCGGCCTGCTCCGCGCCCGCGCCGGCGCCCTGCAGGATGCGCAGGATGAACAACATGATGGGGGCTGCCACGCCGATCTGTGCGTGCGAGGGGATCACGCCGATCAGGAACGTGGCCGCGCCCATCAGCGCGAGCGTGCCGAACAGCACCCAGCGGCGTCCGTGCTTCTCGCCGAAGTGCGCGAAGATGAAGCCGCCGAGCGGGCGGGCGCAGAAGCCCACCGCGTAGGCCGCGAACGACTTCAGCGCGCCGGCCAGCGGATCGTCGCCCGGAAAGAAGACCGCGGGGAAGACGAGCGCCGCGGCCAGGCCGTACGCGGCGAAGTCGAACTGCTCCAGGGCAGTGCCGACGCCGCCAGCGACGGCGGCCCGGCGCAGGTTCTGCGGGCTGCGGGCCCGGGCGAAGGCCTCGGCCACGGCCTGGGGATCACTCACGGCTGGTGTCACGGACATGGGACTCCTTGGTCCAGGGGGAATCGATCGGCTGCGGGGCATCTCCATAGTGGACCGTCGCGGTGCGGCGTGCTGCCCGGATCGAACAATGTGCCGTGATATGGACGAACCTTTGGCGCTGCTTGTGAATTGGGGCACCGACCGCATGGGCGGGCAGCATGGATTAGGGTCCATGGTCTATCGTGACGGGGTGAGTGAATACGAGGCATTCGACGTCACGATGGCCGAGGGCCCCAGCCCCGCTGATGAATCTCCCACCACCGCCCGCCGGCTCGGCCCGGCTTTCCGGCCTACGCATGCTGTCGCGTTGGCCCCGGTGACTGCTCCGGCGCATTCGGTGGATGGTTTCGTCAAAGAGTTCCTGCACGAGCTCAACACGCAGCAGGGTGTCCAGCTGGCGCGTTCGACGGTCAATGACCAGTATCTGGCGTTGGCCCGCACCGTCCGCAATTACCTGATGGCCCGCTGGCTGGAGACGACGCGCAAGGTGCAAGACGGCAAGGCCAAGACGGTCGCGTACCTGTCGGCCGAGTACCTGCTGGGGCGCCAGCTCAGCAACGCGCTGCTGTCCACCGATCTGGAGAAGATCGCCGCCGACGCGCTGGCCGCGTGTGGCCTCGACCTGGAGACGCTGCGTGCGCAGGAGGTCGAGCCCGGGTTGGGCAACGGCGGCCTGGGGCGCCTGGCCGCGTGCTTCATCGATTCGCTGGCCACCATGAGCGTGCCGTGCATCGGCTACGGCATCCGGTACGAGTACGGCATCTTCCAGCAGACGTTCGTGGACGGACGCCAGGTGGAGCAGCCCGATCCGTGGCTCTCGCTGGGCGCGCCGTGGGAGTTCCCGCACCCCGAGGCGGCGGTGCACGTCCGGTTCGCCGGCAGCACCGAGCACTACACGGACGCGAAGGGCGTCGAGCGGACGCGCTGGCTGCCCGGCTGGCGCGTGCTGGGCGTGCCCTACAACTACATGGTGCCGGGCTACCAGAACGGCCGCGTCAACACGCTGCGGCTGTGGAGCGCGCAGGCGACCAAGGCGTTCGACCTGGCCATCTTCAATGCCGGCGACTATGCCGAGGCCGTGCGGGCGCAGACGTTCGCCGAGAACATCACCAAGGTGCTGTACCCGGAGGATTCGACGCCGCAGGGCAAGGAGCTGCGCCTGCAGCAGCAGTACTTCTTCGTGGCCTGCTCGCTGCGAGACTTCATCGACCGCACGCTCGAATCCGGCGGCGATCTGCACAAGCTGGACGAGCGAGTCATCTTCCAGCTCAACGACACACACCCGGTCATCGCGATCCCCGAGCTCATGCGCATCCTGGTCGACGAGGAGGGCTGGGATTGGGACGAGGCCTGGGACGTCACCAGCCGTTGCTTCGCCTACACGTGCCACACGCTGCTGCCCGAGGCCCTGGAGGTCTGGCCCGCCGACCTGCTCGGCCGGCTGCTGCCGCGGCACCTGGAGATCATCTACCGCATCAACGACGCCTTCCTGGCCCAGGTGCGCGCGGCGTACCCGGGCGACGAGGGCAAGGTCGCCGCGATGAGCATCATCGCCGAGCAGCCGGTGCGCTGCGTCCGCATGGCCTACCTGGCGACGGTGGCGGCCACCAAGGTCAACGGCGTTGCCGAGCTGCACTCGCAGCTGCTGCGCGACAAGGTGCTGGTCGACTTCGCGCAGCTGTGGCCCGACAAGTTCACCAACGTGACCAACGGCGTCACGCCGCGCCGGTTCATCCGACAGGCCAACCCGCACCTGGCCGAGTTGATCACCGACGCCATCGGCGTGGGCTGGCTCACCGACCTGGAGCGGTTGCAGGAGCTGGAGCCGTTCGCCGAGGATCCGGAGTTCCGCGCCCAGTTCGCGTCCGTCAAGGCCGCGAACAAGCAGTTCCTGGCCAGCCAGCTGCAGATCCGCGACGGCATCGAGTTCCCGACCGACCGCATGGTCGACGTCATGATCAAGCGCCTGCACGAGTACAAGCGGCAGAGCCTCAAGCTGCTGCACATCGTCACGCTGTACGGCCAGATGATCCGCGGCGAGGTCGATCCGGCGACGGTCACCCCGCGTGTCTTCGTGTTCGGCGCCAAGGCGGCGCCGGGCTACCAGATCGCCAAGGAGACGATCTTCCTGATCAACTCGGTGGCCAAGGTCATCAACGCCGACAGCCGAGTCAACAAGGTGCTGTCGGTCATCTTCCCGCCGAACTACAACGTCACGCTGGCCCAACGGATCATCCCCGCGGCCGACCTGTCCGAGCAGATCTCGCTGGCGGGCAAGGAGGCCTCGGGCACCGGCAACATGAAGTTGGCGCTCAACGGGTCGTTGACGATCGGGACGGACGACGGCGCCAACGTCGAGATCCGCCAGCTGGTCGGCGACGACAACTTCTTCCTGTTCGGGTTGACGGAGCCGGAGGTCGAGGCGGTGCAGGATCGCGGCTACCGGCCGCGCGACTTCTACGAGCAGGATCCGCAGCTGCGCGCAGCCATCGACATGATCGGCTCCGGCGCGTTCAGCAACGGCGACGCCGGCACCTTCCGGCACATCGTGTCCAATCTGCTGAACGAGGATCGCTTCCTCGCCCTGGCCGACTACCGCGCCTACATGGACGCGCAGGCGAAGGTGGACGCCGCCTTCGCCGACCACGATGCCTGGACGCGCTCGTCCATCCTCAACGTCGCCCGCTGCGGCTTCTTCTCGTCCGACCGGTCGGTGGCCGATTACATCGACCGCATCTGGCACACCGCACCGATCAGGTAGGCTTCTGCGCCATGATCGATGTGGCGGTGTTCGGCGCGGCCGGGCGCATGGGGCAGCGGGTGTGCCAGGCGGTGCGCGACGCGGGTGATCTTCATCTCGTGGCGCAGATCGACGTGGGCGACGATCCCGCGCCCGCCCAGGCCGCGCAGGTGATGATCGACTTCACGCGTCCGGACGCCGTCATGGGCAACCTGGAGTGGGCCCTGGCCCACGGTCTGCACTGCGTCGTGGGCACCACGGGGTTCACGGACGAGCGGCTGGACCAGGTGCGCACGTGGCTGGATGCCGCCCCGGCGGCGGGCGCCGTGATCGCCTCCAATTTCTCGATCGCAGCCGTGCTGATGATGCGGTTCGCCGCGGCAGCCGCGCCGTACTTCGAGTCGGTCGAGGTCATCGAGTTGCACCATCCGCGCAAGGTGGATGCGCCGTCCGGCACGGCCGTCTCGACCGCGCAGGCGATCGCGGCCGCGCGCGGGGCTGCGGGATGCGCCCCGATGCCCGACGCCACGTCCACAAGCCTGGACGGGGCTCGCGGGGCCGTGGTGGATGGCGTGCACGTCCACTCGGTGCGTTCGCAGGGCCTGTTCGCCCACCAGGAGGTCATCTTGGGCAACCCGGGCG
>WRGV01000051.1 GCA_009787035.1 Propionibacteriaceae bacterium
CGAGCCGCACCCTCGTCTACAAGGGCATGCTCACGACCAAGCAGCTGGAGACGTTCTTCCCCGACCTGCACGACCCCGAGTTCGCCAGCGCGCTGGGCCTGGTGCACTCGCGCTTCTCGACCAACACGTTCCCCAGCTGGTCGCTGGCGCACCCGTACCGGCTCATCGCCCACAACGGCGAGATCAACACCATCAAGGGCAACCGCAACTGGATGCGCGCCCGCGAGGCGCAGCTGGCCACCGACCTGATCCCGGGCGACATCGAGCGGCTGTTCCCGATCTGCACGCCCAGCGCGTCCGATTCGGCGAGTCTGGACGAGGTGCTGGAGCTGCTCACGCTGTCCGGACGGTCGCTGCCGCACGCCGTGCGCATGATGATCCCCGAAGCCTGGCAGATGAACACCGAGATCGAGCCCGAGCTGCGCGCGTTCTACGAGTACCACTCGGCGCTCATGGAGCCGTGGGACGGCCCCGCCGCCGTCGCGTTCACCGACGGCTCGCTGATCGGGGCGACGCTGGACCGCAACGGGCTTCGCCCCGCCCGCTACTGGATCACCACGGACGGCCTGATCGTCTTCGCCTCCGAGGTGGGCGTGCTCGACATCCCGGCCGACCAGATCGCATCCAAGGGACGCCTGCAGCCCGGCAAGATGTTCCTGGTCGACCTCGCCCACCATCGGCTGCTCGACCCGGCCGACGTCAAGCACCAGATGGCCACCGCGGCGCCGTACGGACGCTGGGTCGCCGACAACGTCATCCACCTGGACGACCTGCCCGCCCGCCAGCACGTCATCTACTCGCACGCCTCGGTCGTGCGCCGCCAGCAGGTGTTCGGCTACACCAGCGAGGAGCTGCGGACGATCCTGGCCCCCATGGCCAACAACGGCGAGGAGCCGCTGGGTTCGATGGGCAACGACACGCCGATGGCCGCGCTGGCCACGCGCCCGCGCATCCTGTTCGACTACTTCCAGCAGCTGTTCGCCCAGGTCACCAACCCGCCGATCGACGCCGTGCGCGAGCAGATCGTGACATCGCTGGCCTGCGCGATCGGCCCGCAGCGCAACCTGCTGCGGCCCGTGCCGTCCAGCTGCCGGGTGGTCGTCATGCCGGCGCCGATCCTGGATTCGGACGAGCTGGCCAAGATCATCCACATCGAGCGCTTCACGGGACAAGACGCGCACCAGACGCGCATGGTGCGCACGCTGTACCGCAGCGACGGCGGTGCGGCCGCGCTGGCCGAGGCGCTGGACGACATCTGCGCGCAGGTCGACCAGGCCATCGAGGACGGCGTCGACTTCATCGTGCTGACCGACCGGCATTCCGATTTCGGACGGGCGCCCATCCCGTCTCTGCTGGCCACCGCGGCCGTCCACAATCACCTGATCCGCACCAAGCAGCGCCTCAAGGCCGGCCTGGTGATCGAGGCCGGCGACGTGCGCGAGGTGCACCACGTCGCGCTGCTGATCGGCTACGGCGCCGCCGCCGTCAACCCGTACCTGTGCCTCGAATCGGCCGAAGATCTGGCCCGCCAAGACACGTTCGTCCATGTCAGCCCGGAAAAGGCGGTCGCGAACGTCCGCAAGGCGATGTGCAAGGGCCTGCTGAAGATCATGTCGAAGATGGGCGTGTCGACGACGGCCTCGTACACGGGCGCGCAGATCTTCGAGGCCATCGGCCTGAAGCAGGACTTCGTCGACCGCTACTTCACCGGCACGACCTCGCGCATCGAGGGCGTGGGCCTGGACGAGATCGAGCGGGACATCCGCGCACGCCACGAGGCCGCGTACCCCGTCGAGACGCCGCCGCTGTCGCACCGCGCGCTGGAGATCGGCGGCGAGTACAAGTGGCGCCGCGAGGGCCCGGAGCACCTGTTTGACCCCGAGGCCGTCTTCGCGCTGCAGCAGGCCACGCGCACCGACAGCTACGCGATGTTCAAGCGGTTCTCGGCACGCATCGACGACGCGAGCCAGCGCACGATGACCCTGCGTTCCCTGCTGAAGTTCAGGGGTGGACGCACGCCGGTGCCCCTGGACGAGGTGGAGCCCGTCGCCTCGATCGTCACACGGTTCGCGACCGGTGCGATGAGCTACGGCTCGCTGTCGCCCGAGGCCCACGAGATGCTGGCCATCGCGATGAACCGGCTCGGGGCAAAGTCGAACACCGGCGAGGGCGGCGAGGATCCGCAGCGCCTGCACGACCCCGCGCGCTGCTCGGCGGTCAAGCAGGTCGCGTCGGGACGATTCGGCGTCACCTCCGACTACCTGACGCACGCGACCGACATCCAGATCAAGATGGCCCAGGGCGCCAAGCCCGGCGAGGGCGGCCAGCTGCCCGGCCCGAAGGTGTATCCGTGGGTCGCCAAGACGCGCGGCTCGACGCCCGGCATCGGGCTGATTTCGCCGCCGCCGCACCACGACATCTACTCGATCGAAGACCTCAAGCAGCTGATCTACGACCTCAAGTGCGCCAATCCGGACGCGCGCATCCAGGTCAAGCTGGTGTCCGAGGTCGGCGTGGGCACGGTGGCCGCGGGCGTCGCGAAGGCCAAGGCGGACGTCGTCCTCATCTCGGGCCACGACGGCGGCACGGGNGCGGCCCCGCTGACGTCCATCAAGCACACCGGCGGCCCCTGGGAGCTCGGGCTGGCGGAGACGCAGCAGACGCTGGTGATCCAGGGGCTGCGCGACCGCGTGGTGCTGCAGGTGGACGGCGCGCTGCGCACCGGCCGCGACGTCGTCGTCGCCGCGCTGCTGGGCGCCGAGGAGTTCGGCTTCGCCACCGCGCCGCTGGTCACGCTCGGCTGCGTCATGATGCGGGCGTGCCACGCCGACACGTGCCCCGCCGGCGTCGCCACGCAGAACCCGGTGCTGCGCAAGAAGTTCACCGGCGATCCGGAGTATCTCGTGCGGTATTTCCGGTTTGTTGCGCAAGAGGTGCGAGAGATTCTCGCCCAGCTGGGCTTCCGGACGATCGAGGAGGCCGTCGGCCACGTCGAGGCGCTGGACGTGTCCGCCGCCGAGCACGGATGGCGTCAGGCCGGCCTCGACCTGCGTCCGATCCTGCACCGCGTCACCACCAGCGGACCGCTGCACGCCGTCATCGCGCAGGACCACGAGCTGGGCGCCGGGCGCTACAACGCCGGGCTGGTCGAGCTGGCTCGCCAGGCCATCGACGAGGGCAAGCCCGTGTGGGCTCGGCTGCCGATTCGCAACACCGACCGGGCCGTGGGCACGGTGCTGGGCCACGCGGTCACGCTGGCTACGCAGGGCGTCGGGNTGCCCGACGACACCATCGACCTGACGTTCGACGGCACCGCGGGGCAAAGCTTCGGCGCGTTCCTGCCCGCCGGCATCACGCTGCGGCTGGTCGGCGACGCCAACGACTACCTGGCCAAGGGCCTGTCGGGTGGGCGCATCGTCGTGCGTCCCCCCGAGCAGTCGGGCTTCACCGCCGAGGACGAGATCATCGCCGGCAACGTCATCGCCTACGGCGCCACGGCCGGGCAGGTGTTCATCCGCGGCCGCGTCGGCGAGCGGTTCTGCGTGCGCAACTCGGGCGCGACCGCCGTCGTCGAGGGCATCGGCGACCACGGCCTGGAGTACATGACCGGCGGCGAGGCCGTCGTGCTCGGACCGACCGGGCGCAACCTCGCGGCCGGCATGAGCGGCGGACGCGCGTGGGTGCTCGATCTGGACCTGGGACGGCTCAACACCGAGCTGGTCGATCCGGTTCCGGTGGACGAGGACGGGCTGCAGCGCCTGCGCGCGCTGCTGGCTCGGCACCGCGACGAGACCGGGTCGAGCGTGGCCGCCGCGCTGCTGGCGCTGCCGGCGTCCGTCCTCGCCGGACGGTTCACGGCGCTGCTGCCGCGCGACTACGCCCGCATCCTGGCCGCCCGGCGCNCCGCGGAGGCGGCCGGGCTCGACGAGGCAGCGATCATGAACGCGATGATGGAGGCGTCCCATGTCTGACCCCACCGGATTTCTCACCTACCCCCGCCGCACGGCCACCGCGCGGCCTGCGTCCGAACGCGTGCACGACTGGCGCGAGGTCTACCCCGGCGGCATCGAGGCGGCGCTGCGTCCGCTGATCCACGACCAGGCCGCCCGCTGCATGGACTGCGGCGTGCCGTTCTGCCACATGGCCTGCCCGCTGGGCAACCTGTGCCCGGAATGGAACGACCTGACCTGGCGCGGCGACTGGGCCGAGGCGCTGGAGCGGCTGCACGCGACCAACAACTTCCCCGAGTTCACGGGGCGGCTGTGNCCCGCGCTGTGCGAGGCGGCGTGCGTCGTCGGCGTGGCGGGCGACCCGGTGACGATCAAGAACGTGGAGGTCTCGATCGTCGAGCGGGCGTGGAACGAACACCGCATCGAACCCCAGCAGCCTGACTGGCATTCGCTGGCGACGGTCGCCGTGGTCGGCTCCGGGCCGGCCGGGCTGGCGGTCGCGCAACAGCTGACACGGTCGGGGCACACCGTGGCCGTGTACGAGCGGGCCGACGCGATCGGCGGGCTGCTGCGGTACGGCATCCCCGAGTTCAAGCTGGAGAAGGCGGTGATCGACCGGCGCCTGGAGCAGATGCGCGCCGAGGGCACCGCGTTCTTCACCGGCGTCGAGATCGGGCGCGACATCGCCTGGACGCAGCTGCGGGAACGCTACGAGGCGGTTGTGCTGGCCATCGGCTCGCGCGTGGCCCGGGATCTGAACGTGCCGGGACGCGAGCTGGCCGGGATCCACCAGGCGATGGAGTACCTGCCGCAGGCCAACCGGGCCGCGCTTGGACAGGACGTGCCCGACCAGATCAGCGCCGAGGGCCTGGACGTCGTGATCATCGGCGGCGGCGACACCGGCGCCGACTGCCTGGGCACGGCGCTGCGCCAGGGTGCCCGCAGCGTCACACAGCTGGAGATCATGCCGACCCCGCCCGCGCAGCGTCCGTCCGGACAGCCCTGGCCCACCTACCCGGCCATCTACCGCGTCTCGACCGAGCACGAGGAGGGCGGCGATCGCCTGTTCAGCGTCTCGACAACGCAATTCGTGGGCGACGAGCACGGACGGGTCGCGTCGCTGACGCTGACCGAGGTCGACGCGAAATTCGCGCCCGTGCCGGGCACGCAGCGCGTCCTCCCGGCGCAGCTGGTGCTGCTGGCCATGGGCTTCACCGGGCCCGAGCGCAGCGCGATCGACGCGCTGGAGCTGGCGACCGACGCCCGCGGGAACATCGCCCGCGGCGCCGACTACCAGACCAACGTGGACGGCGTCTTCGTGTGCGGCGACGCCGGGCGCGGCCAGTCGCTGGTCGTGTGGGCCATCGCCGAGGGACGCAGCGCCGCGCAGGGCGTCGACTCGTACCTCATGCACCACCCCAGCCGGCTGCCCCGTCCCCTGGAACCGACGGATCGTCCTCTGGCGGCCTGACAGCCGCACGACTTGGCAAGTTGTGCCACGAGGGTATAAGACTGTACGGCGGAAACGAATGGGCCGCAGCATGCAGCAAGCCAGGAGGTGAGACATGGACGCCGGGGGACACAGTACGAACTCCGATGGTGACACACCCAGAGTTTCGTCGCCGCAGGTCGCGGGCCGGCCGATCCATGTGCCGTCCCTGCCCTGTCTGGCCTGATCGCACACGGCAACTCTGGCTGATCGTCATCGTCGATGGTCATCCGGGCCACACGGGGATTCGCCGCCCCCGGGCCCACCGGTATGCAACCAGAGGGAACGTGCAATGCAGACAACAATCGAGAAGACAGCGCCGAACACGCCGGTGACGCAGGCCGGCCAGACCGCCGCGCGCCTCAGCTTCGCCGCCGACGCCGACATTGACGCCCTGTTCGGCGCGCTGGCCACGACGAGCGAAGGGCTGGACGAGGACGGCGTCGAGGACGCCCGTGACCGCTACGGCGACAACACCATCAGCCACGGCAAGAAGACCTCCCTGATCAAGCGGATCGTCGATTCGTTCATCAACCCGTTCACGGTGATCCTGATCGCGCTGGCCGCGGTGTCGGCGTTCACCGACATCATCCTGCCCGGGCCGGGCCAGGAGAACCCGACCACGGTGATCATCATCATGACGATGGTGATCATCTCGGGGGCGCTGCGGTTCACGCAGGAGGCCAAGAGCGGCGACGCCGCCGAGAACCTGCTCAACATGATCACGACCACGATCAGCGTGCGGCGGGTGGAGACCGGCGTGCAGGAGATCCCGCTGGAGGACGTCGTCGTCGGCGACATCGTCCAGCTGGCCGCGGGCGACATGATCCCGGCCGATATTCGGATCATCCGGGCCAAGGACCTGTTCATCAGCCAGTCGGCGCTGACCGGTGAATCCATCGCGGTCGAGAAGGTCGCCACGCCGGGCATGGGCGCGTGGGACACGCCGACCGAATGCCCGACGCTGGCGTTCATGGGGTCGGACGTCGTCAGCGGCACGGCCACCGGCGTCGTCGTGGCCACGGGCGACGACACCACGTTCGCGTCCATCGCGCACGTGTCGGGCGCGCCGACCCGGACCGGCTTCGAGAAGGGGGTCAACTCCGTCTCGTGGCTGCTGATCCGGTTCATGCTCGTCATGTTGCCGATCGTGCTGTTCATCAACGGCTTCACCAAGGGCGACTGGATGCAGGCCGTGCTGTTCGCGCTGTCGGTGGCCGTCGGCCTGACCCCCGAGATGCTGCCGATGATCGTGACGACGTGCCTGGCCAAGGGCGCGGTCGCGATGTCGAAGAAGCACACGATCATCAAGAACCTGAACTCGATCCAGAACCTCGGGTCGATGACGATCCTGTGCACCGACAAGACCGGCACGCTGACGCAGGACAAGGTGGTGCTGCAGTATCACCTCAACATCCATGGCCAAGAGGACATGCGCGTGTTGCGGCATGCCTTCCTCAACAGCTACTACCAGACCGGCCTGAAGAACCTGATGGATTTCGCCATCATCAGCAAGGTGCAGGAGCTGCAGGAGCAGAACCCGGATCTGCGCGGGCTGACCGACCGGTACGAGAAGGTCGATGAGATCCCGTTCGATTTCGAACGCCGCCGCATGAGCGTCGTGGTGACCAACGACGCCGCCGCCACCGACAGCGACACCGGCAGGGTGCAGATGATCACCAAGGGCGCGGTGGAGGAGATGCTGCAGGCGTGCTCGTTCGTCGAATTCGACGCGCAGGTGCTGCCGCTGACCGACGACCTGCGGGCGTACATCCTCAAGCAAGTCGAACGGCTCAACAACGACGGCATGCGCGTGCTGGCGCTGGCGCAGAAGTCGAATCCGTCCGGCGTCGGCGTGTTCTCCGCGGCCGACGAGACCGACATGGTGCTCATGGGCTATCTGGCCTTCCTCGACCCGCCCAAGGAATCGGCCCGCACCGCCATCACGGCGCTGAAGGCGCACGGCGTGGACGTCAAGGTGCTCACCGGCGACAACGACCTGGTGTCGCGCTACGTGTGCAAGCAGGTCGGCATTCCGACCGACCGCATCGTCCTCGGGCCCCAGATCGACGGGCTGGACGACGACGCGCTCGCGGACCTGGCCGAACAGGTCAGCGTGTTCGCCAAGCTGTCGCCGCAGCAGAAGGCGCGCGTCATCACCGTCCTGCGCGGCAAGGGGCACGCGGTCGGCTATATGGGCGACGGCATCAACGACACCGCGGCGATGAAGGTCGCCGACGTGGGCATTTCGGTGGACACGGCCGTGGATATCGCCAAGGAATCCGCCGATGTGATCCTGCTGGAAAAGGACCTGATGGTGTTGGAGGCCGGCATCCGCGAGGGCCGGATCACGTACGCCAACATGATCAAGTACATCAAGCTGACGGCCAGCTCGAACTTCGGCAACATGCTGTCGGTGCTGGTCGCGAGCGCCTTCCTGCCGTTCCTGCCGATGCTGCCGCTGCAGATCATCCTGCTGAACCTCATCTACGACCTGTCCTGCACGGCCATTCCGTGGGACAACGTCGATCCCGAATTCCTGCGCACGCCCCGACAGTGGGAGGCGTCGTCCATCAGCAAATTCATCGTCTGGTTCGGGCCCACCAGCTCGATCTTCGACATCACCACGTACCTGCTGATGTATTTCGTCATCGCCCCGGCCATGTGCGGGGGGCACCTGTTCCACCAGATGCACGACCCGGCCCACCAGCTGCTGTTCATGGCCGTGTTCCAGACCGGCTGGTTCGTGGAGTCGATGTGGACGCAGACGCTGGTCATCCACATGATCCGCACGCCGAAGATCCCGTTCCTGCAAAGCCACGCCTCCGCGCCCGTCACGCTGGTCACGTTCGCCGGCATCGCGGTGCTGACCGTGCTGCCCTGGACGCCCATCGCCGGCGACCTCGGCCTGACCGCGCTGCCCGGCATCTACTTCGCGTACCTCGCCGCAACCGTCGTGTGCTACATGTGCCTGGCCACGCTGGCCAAGCGCATCTTCGTGCGCCGGTACGGCCAGCTGCTGTGACGCTGCGCGCCCGCAGCCGACGCGCCGAGCGCGAAGCGGTGGACGGTCGTCCCACCGGGCTCAGACGTGAGAAGCCACCACGATCAGGCCGACCAGATCGACGATGGGGACGGCGATCATGACGAACGTCCATGCAAGCGAGATCCACATGCGACGCTTGGTTCGCACGTCCATGCCGTTGCGTGTCCGGACGAGGCCGACGACCTCCAGCACGAGGAGCGCACAGGCCAGCACCACCGTCGGCGCGGTCACCGTCCCATGGCGCCACGCCAGCACCGCGGCCGCCGCGACGACCGCCGCAAACACGGTGAGCCCTACCATGCTCGACAGCCGACTCGACAGCGCTTGCGCAGGTGTGGCACCCCCATAGATCATCTGGTTGATCGGGCCTATGGCCTCGTCGTAGATGTCCTGGGTTATCTGCTCGCGTTGTTCGGACGTCACCGGACCCTGCGGCTGCGACAACGCGGTGGCGATCGCCCGCTCCATGCCACTCGTGGCGGGCGACGAGCCGGACGAGGTTCCGATCCCCAGAG
>WRGV01000052.1 GCA_009787035.1 Propionibacteriaceae bacterium
ACAGCGCGCCGATGGCGGTGCACGCATGGGGGGCGCCGGGCACCAGCCCCTCGAACAGCGAGATCGTCACGGTCGATGCGGTCTCCTGCGAGGCGACCCGCACGCCATAGCACCTGGCCCACCCGCAGGATGCCGGCCGCCATGGCATCGGCTTCGCGCCCGTCCGAGCAGGTTTGTCGGCATCGTCAGCGCGATGGCGCTCATGGGAGTCAGTCTATGCTGGACGGATGCCGACCAGACCGCCGTCCCGCGTTGAGGTGGATGGGTTGGCGGTCACGGTCGTCCGCAAGCCGATCCGGCACCTGTATCTGCGCGTGCAGGGCGACGGCATCAGCGTCAGCGCGCCGCTGCGGGCCACGGATGCGCAGATCCGGGACGCGGTGCGGGGTCGTCGGGCATGGATCCAGAAGCACCTGGCGCGCCTGCGCAGCAGGCAGGAGGCGCAGGACCAGGTCGCGGCCCGGGGCCAGGTGATGCTGTGGGGCCGGGCCGTTCCGGTCGAGGACGGCGGTGCGGGCGCCTGGCGCGTCGAACTGCGCGAGGAGGCCGTGGTGGTGCGGGCTCCGTCCAGGGCCACCGCGTCCGCGCGGCAGGGCGCTGTCGAGCGGTTCCTGCGCCGGGAGTTGTACGACGAGATCGCTCGACTGATACCGCTGTGGCAAGCCAAGATGGGGGTGAGTGCGGCCGGGTTCCGGCTGCGCGCCATGACATCGCGGTGGGGCAGCTGCAACATCCGCACGGGCTGGATCACGTTCAACACCGAGCTGGCCCACCGTGACCCCGCGCTGCTGGAATACGTCGTCGTCCACGAGCTGGCCCACCTGATCGAGGCCGGCCATGGCCCGCGGTTCCAGGCCGTGATGGACGCCCACCTGCCCGGTTGGCACACCCGCCGCAAGGCGCTGAACGCGGGGTGAGGTGCGCTGGGTCGCCCGGCTACCCTAGAGGGGTCGGGGCTAAGCAAGGAGGACGGGTGTCGCAGACGGTCGTGGTCATCGGCAACTTCGATGGCGTTCACGTCGGGCACCAGGCGGTGCTGAGGCAAGCGGTGCGGTGGGCAGGGGAGGACGCGCAGGCGGCCGGCCTGGCGCAGCCGCTCCCGGTCGAGGTGGTGACGTTCTGGCCGCATCCGCTGAGCGTGGTGGCTCCGGCGCATGCGCCCAAGCTGCTGTGCGGCCTGTCCGAGCGCATCGGACGACTGAAGGCCGCGGGGGCGAGCGAGGTGCGCGTGGTTCCCTTCACGCGCGCGGTCGCGGCGTGGGAACCGGAGACGTTCGTCGAGTCGATCCTGCAGCCGCTCAACCCGGCCACAGTCGTGGTGGGGGCCAACTTCCGGTTCGGACGCGGCGCGGTCGGCACGCCGGACACGCTGCGCGAGGTGGGACGGTTCGACGTCCACGCGGTGGATCTGTTGCAGATGTGCAAGGCCCCGGTGTCGTCCACGGCGATCCGCGACGCGCTGGCGGCCGGGGATGTGGCCGCCGCCAATGCGATGCTGGGCCGGTGTTTCCGGGTGCGGGGCATCGTCGAGCTGGGCGACCAGCGGGGACGGACGCTGGGCTTCCCGACCGCCAACGTGCCCATCGATGCCGGCCTGGTGATGCCGGCCGACGGCGTGTATGCCGGCTGGCTGCACCGCGTCGGCGAGCCTGGTGTGCGCCTGCCTGCGGCGATCAGCGTCGGCTCGAACCCCACGTTCGCCGGGGTGGCCCGGCATGTCGAGGCGTACGTGCTCGACCGCGACGACCTTGAGCTGTACGGCGTCGACGTGGTCATCGACTTCATGGCCCGGCTGCGCGGCATGACCCGTTTCGACGGCGTGGACGACCTGGTGGCCCAGATGCGCCGCGATGTCACCGCCGTGCGCACGGCGCTCCACCTGGCGCGGTCCTGACCAGGCGCCATGCGGCCGCTGCCTGGAGATAGGCGAGCAGCTGGTTCGAATCGGTGGGCAGGGACCTCAGCGTGAGGACGTGGCTGTTGACCGTGACGGTGGGAACCCCATTGACGCCCGCGGCAAGGTCAATCTGTTCCATGTAGGCCACGAATCCGGCCATCATCGACTGGTCGTAGCACGTCTGGAACGTCGTCAGGTCGGTGCCGGCGATGCCCGCCTGCGTCGCGAACGCCGTGCGCAGCTGTTCATCGGTGAATGCGGTGCCCCGGTGTGGCTAGCTGCAGAACTCGTCCGCCGGCCACTCGGCATTGACCTCGACCATCGTCACAGGGTCGTTCGGGTCCGTCCCGTCGGCGTCGAAGTCGAACAGGATGGGCACGCCGTCCATCCTGATCAGCAGCGCATTGCCGACGTAGGGGCGTCCGATGACAGTGGCGTCGGGATACGCGGCCTCGACCTGGGCGCGGGTCGAGCCCACACCGATGCCCTCGGCCGTGCGCGGCGGGTTGGGCGGTGCGTCGACGTCCGGTGCCCCGGAGTAGATCGTCCTGGCCTGGAAGGAGCCGTCACTGGCAGCGGGAGGGGTCGTCGTATCGGCGTCCGGGTAGTTGAACATGACGATGATGCCGTGTGCCGGGTCGTCCGTTCGGCGGTACGCACAGGGTCCGCCGCCCATGTCCTCGGGATACTGCCAGGTGGATTGGTAGGTTTCCCCGATCCGATAGGGCCCGATGCCTGTCGATGAGATCAGCCACGGTGTGGATACGGTGTCGCTCGGCGTGGGCGTCGGGGTGGGGCTGGACGGCGGGGGACTGGACGGTGGCGGGCTGGACGGGGTTGGGGTAGGCGTGGTTGCTGCGGGGCTCGACGGCACCGCGGTGGCGGGCGTGGACGGCGTTCCCAGCGGATTGGGCTGGGGGCCGGGCCCGGGCGAGGTGGACAGCAGGTGCACGACGAGCGCGACGACGAGGGCGGCGATGGCCAGCAGCACGGCGATGCCGATGCCCGTCCAGATGCGCTGGCGCCGCCTGCCCCGGCGTGCCATCGTCAAGACCCCGGCCGGATCGACCACCACCGGCATGGGGACGGACGCGAACTGGGCGCGCAGCTCGTCCTCACTCGGGGCAGTAGGGCTCATCTGGTCGTCGCTCATCGCACGCACTCCTTGTCTGCGGCCTGGATCGCCTGGGCGCGCAGCGCCGCCAGCGCTCGCTGTGCGGCCTGCTTGACGGCGCCCACCGAGATTCCGAGCGTCTGGGCGGTGGTCTGTTCGGAAAGGTCGAGGACGTAGCGCAGCGCCACCACCTCGCGCTGGCGGCGGGACAGCGGGGCGAGCATCCGGGTGATCCGGTCGCGCTGGGCGACCGCCTCCGCGATGTCGGCGCCGTCGGCACGGTCGAACCCCATGGGCAGGTGCGTTTCCCCATGCCGACGCCGTATCCGGTCGATGTTCGCGTGGGCGACCACGGTGCGGGCGTACGCCATCGCGTCCTGTGTGCGCACGCGGTCCCAGGCGACGTACGTCTTGGTGTAGGCGTCCTGCACCACGTCGGCCGCCACGTCGGCATCGCCGGTCAGGAACCAGGCCAGCCGGATCAGCCCGGGGCCGGAGGCTGTGACGAATCGGATGAATTCGTCATCGTTGTGTGACATCGCTGCTCATCCTTTTGCCGTGGTGTCGCCTGTGTGCCGAACGGGATTCGGGGGTCTTCACCCACTGATACGCACGATAGCGCCGAAAGGTTACGCCAGGCGGTCTGGTCCCATAGCGCGGATGCCGGCAATTCGGCGGCCTGCTAGCCCGCCTGGTACGATGGTCCACGCCGTTAGATCGGCCGCGGATGCCCAAGAGCCCTCCCAATCGCAAGGCGGGGGAGCGCCGCGCAGCGGAAAACCACGAAAGGAGAGCCGTCCACGATGGACCCTCAGACCAAGCAGAAGATCATCGAAGAATATGCCATCCACCCAGGTGACACCGGCTCGCCCGACGTGCAGATCGCGCTGCTCACCAAGCGGATCGCCCACCTCACCGAGCACCTCAAAGAGCACAAGGGTGACCACCACAGCCGTCGTGGCCTGATGCTGATGGTCGGCCAGCGCCGCCGTCTGCTCAACTACGTGGCCAAGGAAGACATCGAGCATTACCGCAGCCTGATCCAGCGGCTGGGTCTGCGTCGCTGACGCAGTCATAGACCCACCGCCACGAGGCGGTGGGGCCAAGCCTTGGCGGCCGGGGCGCACCATCATGGTGCCTCCCCGAGCCGTCCATAGTGCCGGGCCACCGATGCCGGCCTTTGGTCCTCGGTAGTGGCTTGCGGGTCGTACCCGTCCCGGAGGGACGTGCGCATCACCCCGCTGGCCTCGATCGAAGACCGATTGCCGCAGGGGCACCGACTGGTGCCTGGGGGCACGGCTTCGAACGAAAGGAACCACACCCTCATGGAGGGCACCAATCTGAAATTCAGTGAAGCAATCATCGACAACGGCAAATTCGGCAAGCACGTCGTGCGGTTCGAGGCCGGAATCCTCGCCCAGCAGGCGGACGGCTCGGCTGCCGTCTATCTGGACGGCGACACCATGCTGCTGTCGGCCACCGTGGCGCAGAAGGCGCCGCGCGAGGCGATCGACTTCTTCCCGCTGACCATCGACGTCGAAGAGAAGATGTACGCCGTCGGACGCATCCCGGGCAGCTTCTTCCGCCGCGAGGGCCGTCCGAGTGAAGAGGCCATCCTGGCCTGCCGGCTGATCGACCGCCCGCTGCGTCCGGCCTTCGTCAAGGGGCTGCGCAACGAGGTGCAGGTCGTCATCACCGTGCTGGCCCTGAATCCCGACGTCTTCTACGACGTGGTCGCGATCAACGCCGCGTCGATGAGCACCCAGATCGCCGGCCTGCCGTTCTCCGGCCCGATCGGCGGCGTGCGCGTCAGCCTGATCGACGGCCAGTGGGTCTGCTTCCCGACCGTCGAGCAGGAGAAGGACGCCACGTTCTCGATGGTGGTCGCCGGTCGCGTGTTGGCCAGCGGCGATGTCGCGATCATGATGGTCGAGGCCGAGAGCACCGAGGCCACGTGGGAGCTCGTCCGCGCCGGCAAGACCGCCCCGACCGAGGAGGTCGTCGCCACGGGTCTTGAGGCCTGCAAGCCGTTCATCAAGACGCTGTGCGACGCGCAGGTCGAGCTGGCCCAGCAGGTCAACAAGGAGACCTACCCGTACCCGGTGTTCAAGGAGTACGAGCAGGATCTGTTCGAGGCGTTGGACGAGCGTGCGCACGACCGTCTGGCGCAGGTCATGACGATCGTCGGCAAGCACGAGCGCGACGACGCCGAGCACGCGCTGCGCGACGAGGTCGCCGAGCAGGTGCTGGCGCTGCCGCAGTTCGAGGGCCGCGACGTCGAGATCGCGGCCGCCTGGAAGGCCGTCACCAAGAAGATCGTCCGCAAGCGTGTGCTGGCCGAGGGCAAGCGCATCGACGGCCGCGGCCCGCAGGACATCCGCGCCCTGTCGGCCGAGGTCGGCGTGGTGCCGCGCGTCCACGGCTCGTCGCTGTTCCAGCGCGGCGAGACCCAGGTTCTGGGCATCACGACGCTGAACATGCTCGACATGGAGCAGAAGCTCGACACGCTGTCGCCGGTGCATTCCAAGCGCTACATGCACAACTACGAGATGCCGCCGTACTCGACGGGCGAGACGGGCCGCGTCGGCTCGCCGAAGCGCCGCGAGGTGGGCCACGGCCGTCTGGCCGAGCGCGCACTCGTGCCGGTGCTGCCGACGCGCGAGGAGTTCCCGTACGCCATCCGCCAGGTCAGCGAGGCCATCGGCTCCAACGGCTCGACGTCGATGGGCTCGGTCTGCGCGTCCACGCTGGCGCTGCTGGACGCGGGCGTGCCGCTGCGCGCCCCGGTCGCCGGCATCGCGATGGGCCTGATGAGCGAGCAGGACGAGGCGGGACAGACGCACTACGTCGCGCTGACCGACATCCTGGGCGCCGAGGACGCGCTGGGCGACATGGACTTCAAGGTCGCCGGCACGCGTGACTTCGTCACCGCGCTGCAGCTGGACACCAAGCTGGACGGCATCCCGTCCGAGGTGCTGGCGGGTGCGCTGAGCCAGGCCCGCGACGCGCGGCACACCATCCTGGACGTGATGGCCGAGGCCATCGCCGAGCCGGGCGAGATGAGCCCGTACGCGCCGCGCATCATCACGATCCACATCCCGGTGGACAAGATCGGTGAGGTCATCGGCCCGAAGGGCAAGGTCATCAACCAGATGCAGGACGAGACCGGCGCCAACATCTCCATCGAGGAGGACGGCACGATCTACATCGGCGCCGCCGATGGCGAGTCGGCCGAGGCCGCGCGTGCGATGGTCAACGCGATCGCCAACCCGACGATGCCCGAGAAGGGCGAGCGCTACCTGGGCACGGTCGTCAAGCTGACGACGTTCGGTGCGTTCGTCTCGCTGCTGCCCGGCAAGGACGGCCTGCTGCACATCAGCAAGCTGCGCGAGCTGAACGGCGGCCACCGCGTGGACAACGTCGAGGACGTGCTGTCGGTCGGCCAGAAGATTCAGGTCGAGATCAACGAGGTGGACGACCGCGGCAAGCTGTCGCTCATCCCGGTGATCGAGGACAAGGACGACGACGCCGAGTAGGCATCTGCTGAAGGCATCACCAACTCAGGGCTCTCAGGCTTGCGCCTGGGGGCCCTGAGCCGTTGTACGGCCGCGCTGTTCGCGCCGGGCGGTGAACAGCCAGTGGTAGCCGACGTAGTTGGTCACCATGCCCACGCCCATCGCGATCAGCTTGGCAACGACCTTGACGAGGTCGGACGGCACCTGGGGCACGACGTGCGGTGCCCCGTGCGTCACCACCCAGATGACGCACGATTGCACCACGAGTCCCGAGAACAGCGTGACGACGACGAACTGCGCCGCGCTACGGGCGTAGCCGACGGTCGAGCGGAAGACCAGTCGGCGATTCAGGAAGTAGCTGACGCACAGCGTCACTGTGGTGCTCATGATGTTGGCGATCAGCGGTGGGATGCCGATCGCCACGCTGAAGAGCGTGTACAGGCCCAGATCGAGCAGCGAGTTGAAGATGCCGACGCCGATGTAGCGCAGCAGCGCGCCGTCGTGCACCAGGGCCGACGCACGGGCCCGCAGCGAGGTCACGCCGCGATCCCGTACTGCAGATAGATCAGGCGCGCCATCTCACGCCGGCTGCGCAGCAGCGCGTTGAGCACCAGCCCCACGACCAGACTGAGCATCGCAATGATGATCAGCGACGACGCGAGCACGGCCGTGGGCAGCCGCGGGACCAGCCCCGTGTTGATGAACGTCCAGATCAACGGCGCGCCGAGCACGACGCCGATGATCGCGAGCACCGCGCTGGTCAGGCCGTAGAACTGCAGCGGCCGCTCGTGCTGCACCAGCGATCCGATCAGGCGCAGGATGCGGAACCCGTCGTGATACGTCCGCAGCTTGGATTCGCTGCCCTGTGGACGGTCGCGGAATCCCACGTTCACCTCGGCTTGCGGCACGCGCAGACTCATGCAGTGGACGGTCAGCTCGGTCTCGATTTCGAACTCCCGCGACACCGCGGGGAACGACTTCACGAAGCGGCGCGACATCACGCGGTAGCCGCTGAGCATGTCCGAGACGGGCTCGCCGAACAGGCGTCCGACCAGGCGGTTGAACAGGCGGTTGCCCGACTCGTGCCCCGGGCGGTAGGCGCTGGAGCCGATCTGCGCGGTGCGCACGCCCAGCACGTGGTCCAGGTGCTCGCTGGTCAGCCGCTCGATCATGCCCGGCAGCGCGTCGGCGTCGTAGGTGTCGTCACCGTCGATCATCACGTAGATATCGGCGTCGACATCGGCAAAGGCCCTCCGGACCACATTTCCCTTGCCGCGCCGGGGTTCGTGGCGGACGATGGCCCCCGCGGCCCGGGCGATCTCGACGGTCCGGTCGGTGCTCGCGTTGTCGTAGACGTAGACAGCGATGCCAGGCATCGACCGTTTCAGATCGGCGACGACGCTGGCGATCGCGGCCTCTTCGTTGTAGCACGGCACGATGGCGGCGATCGATGGACCATCTGCGACAGTCACCGACATTGTGGCTTCTCCTGTTCGAGGGTGTGAGTTAACTGTAGTCCCAACACCACCGGTGGCTGCCGGTGTGCTAGCCGATCACCTGGTAAATGTCGGGGTCGTTCGCCGAATCGAACACCGTGACAAAGCGGCCCGGGAACAGGTCCGGCAGGTCGCGCCGCGAGAGCACGTACTCGACGCCCAGCGCGTCCAGATTCTGGATGGTGACGTCCATGTTGATGGCATCCGGCGCCGGGTTGGTGCACGAGGTCGCGTCCGCGATCACGACGGTGACGTTGGCGTACCGGTTGTCGCATTCCCTGAACGCGTCGTGGGGGTCGATGGGCCGCCACTTGCTGGACTGCGGGTAGAAGTACGTGGCCGACAGGGTGCGGACGCCGTCCGCGGCCAGCAGGTTCGAGACGTAGGGAAGCTCGCTGTCGACCACGAACAACGGATCGCCGTGCGCCCGCGAGATGGCCGCGGCCTGCTGGATGACCACCCGGTTGGTGAGTGAGGCGTTGCCCACGGTCACCGGGTTGACGGCAACGCCACCGACCAGGGCCACGCAGCAGAATCCGGTGACCACGAGCGCGCGGCGTCCGCGCAGTGCGCAGATCAGCAGGCCGACCAGGCCGATGGCCGTCAGCAACCCGCCGGCCTTGGTGGCCGCGCCGCCGTGGGCGTTCGCGACGATCAGCAACAGGGCCACGCCGAACAGGGCCGACGTGAGCGCGGTGATCCGACCCGACATGGGCCTGCCGACCAGTTCGCCGACGGCCCAGATGGTGAGCAGCGTGGCGAACAGCCCGTAGACGTAGGGTGCCCGTGTCACCTGGCCCAGCATGGTCAGGCGCGCGAACAGCACCGGGAAGATGATGTACATCCACGCCGCCGCGGCGAGCGTCAGCGCCATGAGTGCCTTGCCGATGCCGGCGTTGCGGCCGGCCCTCTTCCAGATCGCCGGAGCGACGAACAACAC
>WRGV01000053.1 GCA_009787035.1 Propionibacteriaceae bacterium
AGGATGTTCGCGGCGTAGCTGGGATGGGGGCCGAGGAATCCCAGCCACACGTATCCCGCGGCGGCGATGACCAGGCCGATCGCGATGATGAAGCGCGCCTGGATGCGCCCCACCAGCTGCATGGCGAGAAACCCGGCACCGACGGAACACAGCACATAGGGCATCAGGGCAACACCGGACACGAGCGCACCGTTGCCGAGATCGCTTTGCAAGATCATGGAGAAGAAGAGCGTCGAAGCAGTCAGCACGGTCCCATTGAGAGCCAGGATGATCGAGCCCGGGGCGATCCCGGGCAACCGGAAGATGGTCAGGCGTACCAGAGGCTGAGCGACGCGAATCTCGATCACGACGAAGACAACGAGCAAAACCGCCCCCGCGATCAGCGCCCCGATGGTGAGCGGTGAGCCCCATCCGTGCTGTTGGGCGTTGGCGAAGCCCTCGATGAGCGCGCCAATGCCGACGGTGACGGTGATGGCTCCGGCCAGATCGAGACGGTCCCCGGCGCGTCGGTGCGCATCGGGGGCGAGCAACCGCAGGACGGCGCTGAACAGACCGATGCCAACGGGCACGTTGATGAACATGACCCAGCGCCAGGACACCTCCTGGACAAGCAGTCCGCCGATGAGCACGCCGATGGTGACGGCGATCGCCGAAGCGCCCTGGTAGATCGTGAGCGCTCTGCTGCGAGCGGGACCGTCCGGAATCGCGGCGATGATGAGGGCCAGGCTCGCCGGCGAGAGCACCGCGCCGCCGAAGCCCTGCACCGCGCGGGCGATGAGCAGCATGGTCGCGTTGAGGGCGAGGCCGCCGGCCAGACTGCCGACGATGAACACGAGGACGCCGATCATGAGGATGCGTCGGCGGCCGTAGAGGTCGCTCGCCCGAGCGCCGAGCAGCATGAAGCCGCCGAGGGTCAGCAGATACGCGGTGACGACCCACTGCTGGTCGCCGCTACTCAGGTGCAGATCCGCGCGCATCGCCGGCAGTGCGACGTTGACGATCGAGGTGTCCATCACGGTCATGAAGCCGCAGATGCTGGCAAGCCACACGATGGCGGAGGCGGATACCCCGCGGCGAAGCAGATGTGGCCGAGGTTCGGGGATGGCCGTGTTGTTGCCTGTGTGCTGGGTCATGCGCGCTCCAAAGCTATCATTGATAGGTTGTGCTTCCATTCTCAGCTATCGGTGATAGGTTGTCAACATGACCCGCTTGACGCGTGAGGCAGTTGTGGCAGAGGCGCTCGAACTGCTCGATGAGGTCGGCCTCGATCAAGTCAGCACGCACACACTGGCGCGGCGGCTCGGCATCAAGCAGCCTTCGCTCTACTCGCACTTCCGAAACAAGGACGAGTTACTCGCCGCGATGGCCGAGGCCGCGATGGCTCCGCACGCGAGGTTCCCCTTGCCGTCACCGTCGGACGACTGGCGCGAGTGGTTCATGGCCAACACCGACAGCTTCCGCCAAACACTTCTGCTGCGACGCGACGGAGCACGCTTGCACGCGGGAAGCCGTCCGGTCGGAGCGGGGCTGGAGAGAACCCGGCTGAAGATCGACTTCCTCGTCGGCGCGGGTCTGCCCCAACATCCAGCGGAGATGGCGATGCTGGCAGCCAGCCGCTTCACCGTCGGCAGCGTGCTCGAACAGCAGGCGGAACAGCAAGCCTTGCTGACTGGCGCGCAACCCCACGGCACTCAGATTGACCACGATGAGGCATTTCGCTGTGGGGTGAGTCTCATCATCGACGGGCTTGGCTTAGTGGCAACGGAGTGCGACTAGAGCCCGACGAGGACGAAGACGCGGAACCGGGGACGTGGCGCGCCGAGCCAGTGATGGGCGAAGACGCGCGCGACGGCGAGGTCTGTACAAGGTGGTGGCGCGCCAGACCACATGGTCGCCGGGACGGGTCGTGCGATGGTGGCCACAGTCGCAGGTGCCGTCGTCACCCCCGTCACATGGCGAGCACCAGCCAGCAGAATGGCGAGATCAAACATAGACTTGGCTTGTAGCAGCGTTTTTGGAACGGTTTTTGGCCCCTCGCGTGCGCAAATGCTTGGACGAGACCAGGATTGTCGTCATCCAGGGCGCGCGTCAGGTCGGCAAGTCCACGCTGGCCCAGCTGATCGCTGCCCGCAGCGGCTTCGAGATGGTTTGGTCGAACCTGCCAACGACCCGGAAGGAGACCGAGGCACCATGCGCGTTCAGATGATCCAGACTCATGCCAGCATTGGGGCATTCCCCACCTTCCGTCGGGGGACGCGGGTGTCCATCGGCCCCACGCCTGAGACCGCCTACGCGCACTGGCTCGCATGCGAGATCGACGGCCACGCCACCTATGTACCCGAGCACTTCGTCCACGATGGAGCGTTGAACAGGGATTACAACCCGACCGAACTGACCCAGGACGCGGGCGACACTCTGACAGTCGATGCGGTCGTCTGCGGATGGCTTCTCGCCACCAACGAGGCAGGCACCACCGGCTGGATACCCGCAGAGGCCGTCATCAGCATCGACGCCCTTGACACCTGACGTTTTTTGTCGGTGCCGCCTGGCACGCTTGAGCGCAGACAGGTGAACCACACGACGGAAGGAGCCACCATGCGACTGGACGCATATCCAGGTTCTGCGATGCCTGATGCCGAACGGCAACGGAGGCGAGGTCTCCCCCGTTGACTGCGCCCGCGGGCTCGCCGAACTGGATCTGCTGTCGGACGCCATCGCCGGCCAGCCCGGATGCTTCCTGGTCGACAATCGCATCGGCCTGGAGGTCTATGACTACGTCGGGGCCGCCGACGACGCGACGACGTTCCTCGGCACCGCACTCACCAAAGCCATCGGGAACGCCTTCGACCTGGCCTTGCCCGCCTGAGCCTGCAAGGCGTCAGGACGGATCGATGCCCTGGGCGGCCTGGGAGACGTCGTTCCACTGCTCCCAGGTGGCCAAGCGCTGGGCGTAGTCGGCCTTGGCCGTCGCCAGCGGGGTGGCGCCGAGGAAGAAGCGCAGCGGTGGGTTCTCGGCGTCCACGATCGTCAGGATCGCCTCGCGGGTAGCGCGCGGATCCCCCTGCGTGCCCGGACGGATGCGCTGGGCCCGGGCCGCGCGGGCGTCCTCATACTCGGGCATCTCGGTCGCATGGACGGACGACGCACCGCCCCAGTCGGTGGCGTAGCCGGCCGGCTCGATCAGCGTCACATGGATGCCGAAGGGCGCCACTTCGAGGGCCAGCGACTGGCTCATGCCCTCCAGCGCCCACTTCGAGGCGTGATACATGCCGAGGTACGCGAACGCGGTGATGCCGCCGATCGACGACACCTGGATGATGTGCCCGCCGTGCTGGGCCCGCATGATCGGCAGCACCGCCTGCGTCACCCACAGCGCACCGAAGAAGTTCGTCTCCAGCTGAGCCCGGGCCTGTTCCTCGCTGACTTCCTCGACGGCGCCGAAGAGCCCGTAGCCGGCGTTGTTGATCGCGACGTCGATACGTCCGAACCGGTCGTGCGCAGCCCGCACGGCGGCGAAGACCGCATCACGATCGGTCACATCCAACTGCAGCGGCAACACCCGGTCGCCGAACTGCTCGACCAACCCGGCCAACGATGAGACCTGTCTGGCGGTCGCCGCCACCTGATCCCCGCGCTCCAGCGCCGCCTGCGCCCACTGCCGTCCGAAACCCCTGGATGTGCCCGTAATGAACCACGTCTTCATGTCCCACAAGCGTAGTCAGACCGTCCCCTCGGCGCGGCCACACACAGACAACGCCGA
Source organism: Propionibacteriaceae bacterium (assembly GCA_009787035.1). Classification (GTDB taxonomy): domain Bacteria; phylum Actinomycetota; class Actinomycetes; order Propionibacteriales; family Propionibacteriaceae; genus WRGV01. The sequence continues at coordinate 3,761 of WRGV01000053.1, forward strand.
CACATCTCACAGTGGCGAGGCGATCCAGCCCGACCGAGGCGGCCGCCACGGACGGGCGTCCGCCTCCGCATATCTCACCATCAGGACACATCACCACGCCGTGACTGCGATCCGTAGAGTTCTCGCCAATCACGTTCGGCCCAAGCGCCGGCTAGGCAATGCTTCGGCCCCCTACCCAGAGGAGGTTGATAGTCCGATGACTGCGACCCAAACAGTTCTCACCGAGACCAAGATCCGGATGTCGGACGCGACAGCGCTGGGCGTCTTCGGCCTGGCCATGGTGACCTTGGTGGCATCCTCGTCCAAACTGAACTGGACGACCGGATCGACCTACATCATTCCGTGGGCGCTCATCCTCGGTTCCCTGGCCCAGCTCTGGGCCGCGAGCGTCGACATGAAGAACAACAACTACTTCGGCTCGATCGTGCTGGGCGCGTACGGCCTGTTCTGGATGGCGGTGGCGCTGCACTGGGCGATCGGCCTGGGCTGGCTGGGCGCCGTCGGCCCGCTGGCNGACCCCCGNCAGGTGGGATTCGCCTACTTCGGNTACCTCATCTTCTCCTTATTCATCACCGTGGCCGCGCTGGAGGCCAANAAGGTGTTCGCGGCCATCCTGGTGCTCATTGACGTCCTGTTCCTGTCGCTGGGGATGTCGGCCCTGCACGTCGCAGCCGGCTTCTTCAGCCCCCTTGCGGCCTGGGCAGAGTTCTGCATCTCATTGCTCGGGTTCTACGCGTCCGGCGCGATCTTCCTGAACGGCTTCTTCGGACGCACGATCTTGCCCCTGGGCGCACCGTTGGGCCTGATCAAGAAGAGCTGATCTGTGGCACGAGGCCGACTGCTGTTCGCCCAGGGCATCTGACACTGGCCGGACGCCGTCCGCCTCTCGGACCGCGTGCCGTGANCGCCGAGCCAGGGTGTCTNCTGACCCTGGCTTGGCGNCATGCTCGCGCCTGGATCGGCCCCCAGGGCTGACTTATGATGGGAGAGCAGACCGTCCCCAACAGCGATCCCCCGATAGATCCTAAGGACAATCATGAATCCCACGACAACAGCTCTCGTCTTGATCGAATTTCAGAACGATTTCACCACCGAAGGTGGCACGCTGCACGACGCGGTCAAGGACGTCATGGCCTCGACCGACATGCTCAACAAGGCGGTCGCGGTGGCCGACGCCACCCGCCAGGCCGGCGGCATCGTCATGCACAGCCCGATCATGTTCCAGCCCGGCTACTGCGAGATCACCGCGCACCCGTACGGCATCCTGGCGGGCGTCGTCGATTCGAACTCGTTCATCAAGGACGGCTGGGGCGCGCAAATCGTCGACTGCATGACGCCACAGCAGGGCGACATCGTGCTGGAGGGCAAGCGCGGCCTGGACGCCTTCGCCTCCACCAATCTCGACTTCATCCTGCGCAGCAAGGGCATCCAGACGGTGGTGCTGGCCGGGTTCCTGACCAACTGCTGCGTCGAATCGACGATGCGCAGCGCGTACGAGCGCGGCTTCGAGGTCATCACGCTGACCGACGTGGTCGCGGCGACCAGCCAGGCCGAGCATGACGGCGCGATCGCCTACGACTACCCCATGTTCTCCAAGCCCATGACGGCCGCTGACTACCTGGCCGCGCTCACCGGCGCCGCCGTGGCCGATTCGTCGCGCGGCTACTGATCGGCACCAGCGGGGCCAAGCCATCGGCAGATCTGCGCCTGGCCCCCGGTCTGCTAGACTCAATTGTCGATCCTGACAAGCCATGATGTCCTCGGACACTCAGCCTGGTCACCGTCGACACGCCGCAATCCCCGTCGCAGCCTGGCATCCAGTAGGCGCCTCACAGGTCTTTCTGTGCGTCTGCTGAGCCTGGATGGCCAAGATAGGAGTCGTCCATCAAGACCGAGGAGTTCTGATGATGAAGAAGATGCGCACGCTCCTCACCGCACTGTCCATCGCGGCGATGGCGGCCGCGACGATCGGCATCGCCGCGACCCAGCTGACCACGACCCCCGAGGCCGCCACGCAGGTACCCCAAGCATCCGGCGCCACATGGCCCGGCCTGCGCTCGGGCGGGCAGGACGCCCCGTCCACCCCCTCCACGTCGCCCTCCCCGACCCCGGCCCCAAGCACGACAGCGCCCAACGCGCCCAGCACGCAGTCCCCCAGCACCACCGCCCCCTGGCCCCGCGGCACCGCGCCGGGTCGGGGCAACGGCAACGGCGGCAACGGCCAGGGCGGCGCCGGCAGCGTCCCCTCGGCCTCAACCACGGCCGCAACCAGCACCCAGACATCCGGCCTCGTGCTGATCAACACGGTCGTCGACTACGGCACCGCCCAGGCAGCCGGCACCGGCATGGTCATTGAGTCGGACGGCATCGTCATCACCAACCACCACGTGGTCGCCGACTCGACGCAGGTGAGCGTGACCGTCCCCAGCACCGGCAAGGTCTACTCCGCCGACGTGCTGGGCTACGACACGACCCACGATGTGGCCGTGCTGCAGCTCCAGGGCGCCTCGGGGCTGTCCACCGTCACCACGAATCCCAGCCTCCCGTCCAGCGGTCAAAGCATCACCGCGGTGGGCAACGCCGAAGGTGCCGGACGACTCGTCGCGGCACCCGGCCAGGTCACCGACACCGGCGTCAGCATCACCGTGACCGAGGACGACGGCTCGGGCACCGCCAATCTCACGAACCTGATCCAGGTGAACGCCGGCCTGGTCCCCGGCGACTCGGGCGGCGCGCTGTATGACGCGAACAACCAGGTCATCGGCATGAATGTGGCCGGCTCGACCAACTCGGCGCTCGCGCAAAGCTACGCCATCCCGATCAGCACCGTGATGGGCGTCGCGGACGCCGTGCTGGCCGGCCAGGCCAGCAGCACCATCACGCTGGGCCGCACCGCCGCCCTGGGCATCACGGTGTCGTCGCAGGCAAACGCCGTGCAGATCGTGGGCGTCGTCAACGGCGGCGCGGCGGCCACGGCGGGCATCACGCCCGGGTCGGTGCTCACGCGGCTGGACGGCACCACGATCACCGATCAGACCACCATCTCGACGATCCTGGCCCAGCACCAGCCGGGCGACAAGGTGAGCGTCTCGTGGATCGACCAGGCGGGCGCCTCGCACACCGCCACCGTCACGCTGGGCGTCGGCCCGCTGGCCTGACGCCACGGCGAACGTGCTTGTCCGGGGCCTGTGCGCGACACGCCGAACGCCCCGGACGTCGCGAAACCCCTGCTAGGCTGAGCAGATGTCTTGGCCGACGCCGGCCCCTGGGGCGGCACCAGACTCGACCGACCCCCTCCACGGCGGCGTCTCGTGATCGAGTTCCGTCACGCATGCAAAGACTACGGCGAATCGTCCGGCGCCAGCCCCTCGCACCTGCCGGCCGTCTCCGATTTCAGCCTCACCGTGCCGTCCCACCGCACCGTGGTGCTGGTCGGATCGTCCGGCTCCGGCAAGACCACGCTGCTGCGCATGGTCAACCGCATGGTCGATCCGACGTCCGGCGCGGTGCTGATCGACGGGCAGGACGTCGCGCACACCGACCCCGTCGCGCTGCGCCGCTCGATCGGCTACGTCATGCAGCAAGGCGGGCTGCTGCCGCACCGCACCGTCGCCGACAACGTCGCGACCGTGCCCATCCTCAACGGCGCACCGCGCCGACAGGCCCGCCACGACGCGCTCGGCCTGCTGGAGCGCGTCGGCCTGGATGCGTCGCTGGCCGACCGGTACCCCGCCGAGCTGTCCGGCGGACAGCAGCAGCGCGTGGGCGTCGCGCGGGCCCTGGCGGCCGATCCGAACATCATGCTGATGGACGAGCCGTTCGGCGCCGTCGATCCCATCGTGCGCCGCGAACTGCAAGACGAACTGCTGCGGCTGCAAACCGAACTCGGCAAGACGATCCTGTTCGTCACCCACGACATCGACGAAGCGTTCCGGCTGGCCGACGTCGTGGTCGTACTGCGCGAGCACGCGCTCATCGCGCAGACCGGCACGGCCGCGCAGATCCTGGCAAACCCGGCTGACGACTTCGTCCGCACGTTCATCGGCTCGGCGGGTGCCGACCGCGCACTGACAACGACACACGTGGACGGACGCACCGTCGTCCTGGACGGCGCCGGCCGCGCAGTCGGCGTGCTGGCCGCGGAGGCGACGTCGTGAAGTGGCTGGCCGCCAACTGGCAGCAGCTGCCCGGTCTGGTCGGCGACCACCTGGAGCTGTGCATCCCCGCGATCCTGCTCAGCATCCTGATCGCCGTGCCGATCGGCTGGCTTGCGCACCGGCACCGGCTGGTGGGCGCACCCCTGCTGGGCGCGGCATCGCTGCTGTACGCCGTGCCGGCGCTGCCTCTGCTCGTCATCATCCCCCTGATCTTCGGCACGCCCTTGCGCTCGCCTGCGACCATGATCGTGGCGCTCACGCTCTACGGCGTGGCGCTGCTGGTGCGCACCGCGGCCGACGCGTTCGCCGCCGTCGATGCGCAGGCACGTCAGGCCGCCATCGCGGTCGGGTATTCCGGACGGACGCTGTTCTGGCGCGTCGATCTGCCGCTGGCCACGCCGGTGCTCGTCTCGGGCACACGCGTGATGACGGTCAGCACCGTCAGCCTGGTCACGCTGGGCGCGCTGATCGGCGAGTCGGGCCTGGGCGTGCTGCTGACCGACGGCTTCCAGCGCGGCATCGCCGCCGAAGTGGCAGCCGGCATCATCGCCACCGTCGTGGTCGCGCTGGTGCTGGACGGCGTGGTCATCGCGGCCGGACGCGCGCTCACACCGTGGACATGGCCCCGACGCCAGGGACGGGGGCGTCCATGATCTATGTGCGTTCCGCGTTCGCCTGGTTGGGCGATGGCGCCCATTGGAGCGGCAGCACCGGCATCGCCGTGCGCCTGGGGCAGCACCTGCTGGCGACGGCGCTCGTGGTCGTCATCGCCGCGCTGATCGCCGTGCCCGTGGGCGTGGCGATCGGACACACCAGGCGCGGCGCGGGCATCATCGGCGCGATAGCCGGGGCGGCGCGATCCGTCCCCACGCTGGGCCTGCTGACGCTGTTCGCGCTCGGCCTGGGCATCGGCCTGCGGGCCCCCCTGCTGGCCCTGATCATACTGGCGATCCCGTCGCTGCTGGCCGGGGCGTACGCCGGCGTGCA
>WRGV01000054.1 GCA_009787035.1 Propionibacteriaceae bacterium
CCCAGCACGATCCACGACACGGCGACGGCCTGCCGCGGCCACCAGCCCAAACCCAGCACGACGACCGACATCAGCAGCGCGACGGCCGGCAGATAGATCAGCACGGCCTGCACGCAGGTGGTCGTCCAGCTGGACGCGCCGCCCGCCTGCACGTAGGCAGCGCCCATCACCCCTCCGGCGATGACGAGCAGCAACACCGTGGCCACCAGCGCGATCGCCAGCCGGCGCAGCGCCCAGCCGATGCGCGAGACCGAACCGGCCAGCTGCGCCTCGGCCAGGCCGGCCTCCTCGTCCGCACGCAGCGTGCTGACCGACTGGATACTGAAGGCGCTGATCGCCAACGCCATGATGCCCCCCATCAGCGCGACCGTGCCGTCCAGCACTGCGCCCCCCGACCCCGCCAGCACGAAGGCCTCGGGCGTGCTGGCGATCAGATCGGCCATCTTCTGCACGACACCCCCGAGCAGGTCGCCAGTGATGATCACCACGACCAGCCAGGCGATCAGGCTCGCGCGCTGCGTGCGCAGCCCCAGGCCCAGCGCCGTCCGGGTCAGCCGGGACGCCCGGGACGACCCGGCCCGTTGCGCGATCAGGCCGGCACCCAGGTCGCGGCGCTGCTCGATGACCCAGGCGATCGCCACACACACCGCGGCCAGCACCACCTGCAGCACGAGCGGCCAGACGCGGTCGGCTCCCCACGGGTCGGCCTTCTGGCCCCAGCCGATCGGCGAGGCCCAGATCAGCGCGGGCGTGCCGTTCATGTCGCCGAGCATCCGCAGCACGTAGAAGACCGCGATGATGCCCACACCCAGGCCGTTGGCCGCGCCGTTGCTCGACGCCAGCTGGTTGGTCAGCGCGCCGATGCCGACGCCGAGGATGCCCATCGTCGCCACCGACAGGCCGAAGACGTACGCCCCGGCCGACGAACCGTCGTAGGGCGACGGCGCAAAGGTCACGGCGATGATCGGGCCGCTGACAAGGCCGATCACCAGGCAGGCCAGGCAGGAGATCCACACCGTCGCGGCCAGGCGCGCGTGCAGCCCGAGCGGGTAGGCGCGCATCAGCTCGGCCCGTCCGGCGTCCTCGTCGCCGCGCAGGTTGCGCGTGGTCAGGTACAGCATGCCGATCTGCAGCATCAGGGCGGCGAACATCCACGACTTGCACCACAGCGCCCCGCCCAGCACGTAGGGGTTGCTGATCGTGCCGACCAGCGCGTTCAGCGGCGGCTGCGCGGCCAGGTCGCCGAACTCCTTGAGCGCCGTGTCGTCGTGGCCGAACAGCCGCATGTAGTACGCGGCAACGAACCCGACCAGGCCGACGATCACCAGCGCCCAGACCAGCAGTCGCAGCCAGTTGCGCTGCCAGGTGAAGCGCGAGTACGTCCGAATGTGGGACAAAGACGCAGCCGGCGGCGCCGACCAGCCCGTTTCGGGCGCATCCAGCACGCTGGCACTCATTTTGTCCCACTTTCTATGGGCGCGGCCGCCACACCGGCGTCGCCGAGCTCGTCGGCGTAGTGGGACAGGAAGATCTCCTCCAGGCTCGGCGGGTTGGCCACCAGGCTGGACGGCCCCAGCGGCGCCAGTCCGGCGAGCACAGCGGGCAGATCGGCAGCGTCCACATCGAAGACGGCCTCGCGCCCCTCGACGCGGGCGGCGTGCGTGCCCGGCAGCGCGATCGCCCGCGCCGGATCGTCCAGCCCCACGCGCACCTGCGTGCGCGCCAGGTGCCGCAGGCTGGCCAGCGTGCCCTGCTCGACCGTGCGGCCCTCGCGGATGATCGCCACCTGATCGGCCAGCGTCTCGACCTCCGCGAAGATGTGGCTGCTCAGCAGCACCGAACGCCCCTCGGCCTTGACCTCGCGGATGACGGCCTGGAACTCGGCCTCCATGATCGGGTCGAGGCCGCTGGTCGGCTCGTCCAGCACCAGCAGCTCGACGCGGCTGGCCAGCGCCGCGACCAGCGCGACCTTCTGCCGGTTGCCCTTCGAGTACGTGCCGGCCTTGCGCGTCGGGTCGAGCTGGAACCGCTCGATCATCGCCGCCTTGCGGGCCGGCTCCAGCCCGCCGGCCAGCGCGCCGAGCACGTCGATGATGGCCCCGCCGGTCAGGTTGGGCCACAGTGCGACGTCGCCGGGCACGTAGGCCAGGCGCTTGTGCAGCGCGACGGCCTGCGTCCACGGGTCACCGCCCAACAGGCTCACCCGCCCGGCGTCGGCGCGAATCAGGCCCAGCACGATGCGGATCGTGGTGGTCTTGCCCGACCCGTTGGGGCCGAGGAAGCCGGTCACACCCCCGGTGGGCACGAGCAGGTCGAGGCCCTGCAGGGCATGGACGGCGCCGAAGCTCTTGACGAGCCCGCGCACCTCGATGGCGTTGTCAGACATGGTTTTCCTTCTAGGTGGTGGGTGGGTCAGTGTGGACGATGGCGGCGCGGAACGCGCGCAGCACGGTGTCATCGGTGAAGGCTCCGTGGGTCAGCACGTCGAGTTGGGCGTCCAGCAGCTGGGGGTGGTCGGCCGCGTCGTAGTACGGCCGCGTGCCGACGGGTGCGGTGAGCATGGTCACCAGCACCGTGCCGATGCCGGCGGCCGCCAGGTACCGCACATGTGCAGCGTCGGCGCACTCGGGCCGCATCTGGCCGCGGCGCACCGCCTCGTCCAGCACCTGCTGCGTCCGCTCGATGTACTTGGCGAAGAACCGCCGCCCCGGCTCGCCGCCGTCCAGAATCGCGCGCAGGAAGTACGCCGCCAGGCGCTCCAGCGTGCGGTCTTGGCTGGAGACCAGGCCCATCGCGCCCGGCAGATCGGCCATGCCGGCCATCTTGATGTCGGCGTAGGCGGCCATCACGCGCTCGTCGCACTCGTCCTTCAGCGCTTCCTTCGTGCCGAAGTGGTGCGTGATCAGCGCCGGGGACACGCCGGCCTTCGCCGCGATCGCCCGCACCGACGCGCCCTGGGCGCCGCGGTCGGCGAAGACCTCGATCGCCGCATCCACGATGCGGGCCCGGGCGGTGAGGTCTGCGGCCGGACGAGTCAGCCTCGTCCGGGATGCTGGCGTGGCCACAGTTGCTGTACGCACGTACAGCACGCTATACGTACGTACAGCGCGCGTCAAGCAGATGCGGCAAACTGGACGACACGCCCGGCGCGACACGCCCAGCAAGATTCGTGCACATCAACGTCACGGACGCACAAAGATGCGTGACACGGACACGAATCACCAGCAAAATCACCACGCAACGCGGCGTTTGCGTTCGCATCCGGATGTAAGTTACGCTACCGTAACTAGTAGCTAGACGAGAGACCTCCCAGTTCATAACCTTTCTTCACCTCCGAAAGGGCGCCATGAGCTTCTCGACCCGCGATGCGTCGTATGGCATCGCTGATGTTGACGCGCCTGGCGGCTGCCAACCGCAGCCCACCGGGCGATTTTGGCTTGCCCTCCCGACAGTCGCCCCGGCCCCGGTACCGCAGTGGCGACTCGTATCCTGTGACTTGCATCAGCACTTGCTGACAACGCACCCCGATAGCCAGCCCGGCAGGCCGTCCCCGCTTGCCGGGCTGCACCCTAGACACAGCACCATCTCCGCTATCCCCGGTAACGGCATGCAGCAGCCCCCAGATTGTCTGCATGTCCGGTACCGGCCCCAGTGGACGGCCCCTCCCTCGCCGTCCACTGCGGCCGGAACACTTTAGCGGTGGACGTCCACCGAGCAGCGCAGCCCGGTGGACAGATGGTCAGGCGGTCGGCATCGCCGCGTGCGACCGCCGCGTGCGACAGGCACGCAAGGGCGACCACAACGCAGATANCCACATCTGAGCGCGACGAGAGCAAGGCGTGGGCGACCGCCGCGTGCGACAGGCACGCAAGGCCGACCACAACGCAGATATCCACATCTGAGCGCGACGAGAGCAAGGCGTGGGCGACCGCCGCGTGCGACAGGCACGCAAGGGCGACCGCAACGCAGCTATCGTCGTGCTCAGTGGACGGAGTAGTTGGGGGCTTCGACGGTCATCTGTATATCGTGCGGGTGACTCTCGCGCAGACCGGCTGCGGTGATCCGCACGAAGCGTCCGTTGGCGTGCAGCTCGGCGATGGTGTGCGCACCGGAGTAGAACATCGACTGGTGCAGGCCCCCGGCCAGCTGGTAGACGACCTGCGACAGCGGGCCGCGGTAGGGCACCTGCCCCTCCACACCCTCGGGCACGATTTTGTCGTTGCTCTCGACGTCGGCCTGGAAGTAGCGGTCCTTGCTGTAGCTGACGTGCAGCCCGCGGGTGGCCATCGCGCCGAGCGAGCCCATGCCGCGATAGGTCTTGAACTGCTTGCCGTTGATGAAGGCCAAGTCGCCCGGGCTCTCGTCGCATCCGGCCAGCAGACTGCCGAGCATGACGGTGTCGGCGCCGGCGACGAGGGCCTTGGCGATATCGCCCGAATACTGCAGGCCGCCGTCCCCGATCACCGGCACCCCGGCCGGGCGGCAGGCCCGCGCAGCCTCGAAGATCGCCGTGATCTGCGGCACGCCGACCCCGGCTACCACGCGCGTGGTGCAGATGGAGCCGGGCCCGACGCCGACCTTGACGCCGTCCACGCCGGCGTCCACCAGCGCCTGCGCGGCCTCGAACGTGGCGACGTTGCCGCCGACGATGTCGACGCCTGCGGCGGCCGGTTCGGCCTTCAGCCTGCGGATGATGTCCATCTCGGCGCGGCTGTAGCCGTGCGCGGTGTCGACGACGATCAGGTCGACGCCCTTTTCGACCAGCGCCATCGCGCGTTCCCAGGCGTCGCCCAGCACGCCGATGGCCGCGCCGACGCGCAGGCGGCCCTGGTCGTCCTTGGTCGCCATGGGGTAGGTGCTGGTCTTGATGTAGTCCTTGAGCGTGATCAGGCCCGTCAGGCGCCCGCGCGCGTCGATGAGCGGCAGCTTCTCGATCTTGTGCTTGGCCAGCAGCGCGAGCGCATCCTCGCTGCTGATGCCCGGGTAGCCCGTGACCAGCGGCATCGGCGTCATCACGGCGCCGACCAGCTTGGTCGGGTCGGTCTCGAACCGCATGTCCCGGTTGGTCACGATGCCGAGCAGCGTGCCCTGCTCGTCCACCACCGGCACGCCGCTGATGTGGTACGTGCCGCACAGCTCGTCGGCCTGCGCCAGCGTCGCGTCCGGGCCGATCGTGATCGGCTCGTCCACCATGCCCGCCTCGGAGCGCTTGACCTGGTCGACCATGTGCGCCTGGTCTTCGATCGACAGGTTGCGGTGGATGATGCCCAACCCGCCCTCGCGGGCCATCGCGACGGCCATGCGCGTCTCGGTCACGGTGTCCATGGCCGCCGAGATCAGCGGCACCTTGATCGCGATCCGCTTGCTGACCAGGGACGTCGTGTCGACCTGGGACGGAATCACGTCGGACTCGCGCGGCTGCAGCAGCACGTCGTCGAACGTCAGCCCCAGCGCGGCGAACGGATCCGGGACGCCTGCCCCCGTCAGCTCTTCGGAATCGATCACAGGCGACACCTTTCACTTCGGACGGATGCGGTGCCCCTCAGTCTACCGACGCCACCTGGCATGGCGGACGACGTCCTCGCCTGCGGCCCCCACCGTGCGCGCAGGCGCAGAGGGATGCTCGAAAGCGGCACTGTGGCCGGAACTCTTGGCTGCGCGACGGCTCCGCCGGCGCACCGATATGTGCAGGCCACTGAATGGCGGACGGCGGATAGGATCGCGCAGCGATCCGCCGTCCGGGATGATGCCGCGACGAGTATCCCTCGTAGCCGGAGCGCACCCGCGGCAACCACGGACCCGCCAGCGATCAGAGCTTTTCCAGAGGCGCATATCGGACGGCTAGGCGCTTCTTGCCGGCTGAGCCGAAGTCGATGTCGGCCTGCTCCTTGTCGCCTTCGCCGCGCACGGCCAGCACCGTGCCCAGGCCGAAGGACGTGTGCAACACCTTGTCGCCGACGGCCAATTGTGGGACATTCTTGACCGGCTTGGCCTTTGGGACATTCTTGACCGGCTTGGCCTTTCCGGCCCCGAAAACCGTGCCGGTGGGCTCGCTGTCGCCGCGATTGTCCCACGAGGACGAGCCGCCCCAGGACGAACCCCGTCCCGACAGGCCCAGGCTGCCCCGGGAGGCGTACGTCCGCTCCCCCGCGGTGACGCCCCAGGAGCCGACACGGTCGGCGCGGCGGGCCCACTTCACCAGGTTATCCGGTATTTCCTCCAGGAAACGGCTAGCCGGGTGCGGCGTCGGATGCCCGAACATCGTGCGCACGTTGGCGCGCGTCAGGTACAGCCGCTTGCGGGCGCGGGTGATGCCGACGTAGGCCAGGCGGCGCTCTTCGGACAGCTCGTCCGGGTCGAGCATGGCGCGCTCGTGCGGGAAGACGCCGTCCTCCATGCCGGTCAGGAACACCGTGTCGAATTCGAGGCCCTTGGCGGCATGCACGGTCATCAGCGTCACCACGCCCAGGCCCGCGTCGGGCAGCGAATCGGTGTCGGCGACCAGCGCGACGCGCTCCAGGAAGGCGGCCAGCGAGTCGTCAGGCTCGGGCGCGGCCATGGCCAGCTCGCTGGCGAGTTCGGACGAGCTGGGTTCGTCGTCGTCCTCGCCGGCTTCGGCTTCCGCGCCGCCGAGGTCGACGGTGTGCGCGTCGGAGACGAACTGCGCGGCGACGCTGACCAGCTCGATCAGGTTCTCCAGGCGGGTCTGGTCCTGCGGGTCTTCCGAACCGGAGAACTCCGCAATCAGTCCGGACGCCGTCAGGATGCTCGACAGCACCTCGTTGGCCGGGGCGTGCGCGGCGACCATGGCGCGGTGCGCGTCCATCAGCTCGCGGAAGGCGCGCACCTGCGTCAGCGACCGCGCGGCCAGGCCGCTGGATTCGTCCACCTTCGCCAGCGCCGCGCCGAAGCTGACGCCCTGCGCCCGGGCGACCGCGTCGATGGCCTGTTCGGCGACGTCACCGATGCCGCGTTTCGGGACATTCAGGATGCGCCGCGTCGAGACATCGTCGTCCGGGTTGACGATGGCGCGCAGGTAGGCCAGCGCATCCCGGATCTCCTTGCGCTCGTAGAACCGGACGCCGCCGACCACGCGGTACGGCAGCCCGGAGCGGATGAAGACCTCTTCCAGCGGCCGCGACTGGGAGTTGGTGCGATAGAACACGGCGATGTCGCTGTAGCGTTCCCCCTTGTCGGAGCACAGGGACGCGATCTGGCGGGCGACGTACGCGGCCTCGTCCGACTCGGTCTCGCCGGCCCAGCCGGTGATCGGNTCGCCGTCACCGGCCGCCGACCACAGCCGCTTGGCCGGGCGATGGGAGTTGTGCTCGATGACGGCGTTGGCNGCGCTCAGGATCGTCTGCGTCGAGCGGTAGTTCTGCTCCAGCAGGATCGTCTTGGCACCCGGGAAGTCCTGCTCGAAGTCGAGGATGTTGCGGATCGTCGCGCCCCGGAAGGCGTAGATCGACTGGTCGGAGTCGCCCACGACCATCAGCTCGGGGGCGGGCACAGGCTGGGCGGATGCAACGCCGCCCAGCGCCTCGTCCGGGGCGCACAGCTCGCGGATGAGCAGGTATTGCGCCTCGTTGGTGTCCTGATACTCGTCGACCAGCACATGCTGGAAGCGTCGGCGGTACATCTCGCGGATGTCCGGGCAGCGGCGCAGCAGCAGCACGGCCTGCATGATCAGGTCGTCGAAGTCCATGGCGTTGGCGGCCACGAGGCGGCGCTGGTAGTCGGCGTAGACCCCGGCAAAGACCTCCTCGTCGCCGGTCGCGGCCCCCGCGATGGCCCCTTCGGGCGTGGCCAGCGCGTTCTTCTGGTTGCTGATCCAGTTCTGCACCTGGCGCGGCGGATGCTTCTTGGCGTCCAGGCCCTGCTCGCGGCAGACCATCGTGATCAGGCGGCGGGCGTCGGTGTCGTCGTAGATCGAGAAGCTGCGCGACCAGCCGAGCCGGTCGGCGCCCTCGCGCAGGATGCGCACGCAGGCCGAGTGGAAGGTCGAGACCCACATCCAGCGGGCCCGGCGGCCCACCAGTTCCTCGACGCGCGTGCGCATCTCGGCGGCGGCCTTGTTGGTGAACGTGATCGCCAGGATCGCCCCGGGATGCACGTCGCGCTGGCCGATCAGCCAGGCGATACGCCTTGTCAACACGCGGGTCTTGCCGGAGCCGGCGCCGGCGACGACCAGCAGCGGCGCCCCCGCGTGCATCACCGCCTCGCGCTGGGGCGGGTTGAGGCCGTCCACAAGGTCGGCGGCGGACAGCTCATTCTGGTCGTGTGGCATCATCGTCCGTCCAGCCTACGTCGCACCCCGAAGCGGTCCCGGCGCGCATCGCCGCTGCCGTCCCGGACGGCCACACGGCGGGACAAACCGGCCCCCATGACCGCGAAAACGCTCCGATTCCGGCGTTTTCGCGACAGCAGAGGCATGTTTGTCCCACAACCGCTCCGCGCGCTCCCCCAGGGCCAGGCCCCCTGCATGGAAACTTGCTTGCATCGCAGCAACTATCACCGGGTATAGTTGCTCTTATGCAAGCAATTAGTTCCACAGATCCGCCTGCGGGCGGAGATGAGCGGGACATCCCATCCCCGAACACCGGGCAGACCGCCACCGCGGCGCCCGCGTCCACGAAGGCAGACCAGATTGTCCCCGGCGACGGCACCAGCCAACTGAACGCCGCGCTGGGGCAGCTCGGCCGCGTGCTGCGCTCGTTCATCATCGACCGACCCGACAACGTGTCGGGCCTGCAGCTGGCCATCCTGGGTAAGCTCCGGTACGACAGCAGCGCGCGTCTCACCGAGATCGCTGCCGCCATCGGGTGTGACCTGTCCGTAGCCTCGCGGCAAGCCATGCTGCTGGTCGA